>CAZWMF010000047.1:0-12731 GCA_964634535.1 uncultured Opitutaceae bacterium
CGGGCAATTTCACCATCCGCCAGACGGCGATCCGCGGCCAGATGTCCGACGGCATGATGTGCTCGGGAAAGGAACTGGGCATCGGCGACGACCACAGCGGCCTGCTCATCCTCGAAGGCCGGCCCGAACTGGGCCGGCCCATCAACGAGGTTCTGCCCCCGCCCGATACCGTATTCGATATCGAGATCACGCCGAACCGGCCGGATTGCCTGTCCCACCTGGGTCTCGCCCGGGAACTTGCCGCCTGGTTTGGCGTGCCGCTGCGCTATCCGGCGCTGCGCACGCCCGGAGCCGACGGCGCCGGCGTTCCCTCCGAACTGCTCGCCGGCGTCGACGTCCTCGATTCGACGGACTGTCCGCTGTACAGCGCCCAGGTCGTGACCGGGGTCAAGGTCGGCCCCAGCCCGGCCTGGCTGCGCGCGCGGCTGGCGGCGGCGGGCGTGCGGTCCATCAACAACATCGTCGATGTCACGAACTACGTGATGTTGGAGTACGGCCAGCCCCTGCACGCCTTCGACGCGCACCGCCTGAGCGGCGCCCGCATCGTCGTGCGGCGGGCTCAGGACGGGGAAAAGATCGTCACGCTGGACGGACGCGAGCGCATCCTCAACCCGCGCATGCTCGTGATCGCCGATGCGGCCCGCGCCGTGGTGGTCGCCGGCATCATGGGCGGAGAAAACTCCGGCGTGACCGACGCCACCACCGACATCGTCCTCGAAGGGGCCATCTTCCGGCCGCAGTCCGTGCGCTGGACGTCCCGTCACCTGGGCCTGGCCTCGGACTCGTCGTACCGCTATGAACGCGGCGTCGATCCGCACATGACGCGCGAGGCGGTCCGCCGGGCGCTCGATCTGATCACCGAAACGGCGGGCGGCCGGGTGGTGGGCGGGGCTTTCCTAGTCGGCGGCGAGGCGCCGGGGCGGCGCGAAGTGGCCGTCACGACCGGCTTCATCCGCGAGCGGCTCGGCTTCGACGTAGCCGACGCCGAGATGAGGGAATCGATCCAAGCCTTGGAACTGCGCATCAGCCACGAGGCGCCCGCCCCCGACGGCGGCCTCGCCTGGACCGTGGCGATACCGAGCTGGCGCAACGACCTGGACCGGCCGATCGACCTGGTTGAAGAGGTGCTCCGGCTGCATGGCACCGACCGGATCCCGGCCGCGCCGGTCGCCTCGCGCGGGCTCGTCGCCGACGACGACCCGACGGTGGAGTTCAATCGCGCGGCCACGGCCTACCTGGTCGGCCACGATTTCAACGAGTGCGTCAACCTCACGCTGCGGCCGGCGCGCGAAGTGGCCACCTGGGTGTCGCAGGCGGCGGCCCAGGAACTCGCCCTCGCCAATCCCTTCGTCGAAGACCAGTCGCACCTGCGGCCGAGCCTGATACCCGGACTCCTGGAGACGCTCCTGCTCAACCGTTCGCGGGGCGTGCCGGCCGGGCGGCTCGCGGAAACCGGCCGGGTGTTCCTGGAGCGCAACGGCCAGAATATCGAGTGCGCCGGCGTCGCCTTCCTCCTGGCCGGCGACGACGAACGGCGCTGGCGCCGGCGCGAGGCGCCCGACTTTTTCGTGGCCAAGCACTACCTGGGCGCCCTGGCCGGGATCGCCGGCATCGATTTTGTCCGCCAGCCGTTGACCGCCGCCACCGACGCCCTGCCCGCCTGGCAGGAGGGCCACGCCGCCGTCGCCGGCGACATCGGCCGCGGCTGGACCGCGCTATTCGGCCTCCTCAACCTGGCCATGACCAAGGCGCTCGGCCTGCCTGGGCCGGTGTACGCGGGCCAGTTCGCGATCCGACCCGACCAACTGCCGGCCCGCGGCGAACGGCGCCGCTATCAGGAGCTCGGCGTCTTCCCTCCCGCCCTACGCGACATCGCGATCGCGGTCGATGCGGCGACGCCGGCTGCGACGGTCCAAAAGCGATTGGCCCAGATCGCCCGCGCGGCGGTCGGGACGACCTTCGCGGCCGAAGCGGTGGCGGTGTTCGACGTCTATACGGGCGCGGGCCTGCCCGACGGCCGCAAGAGCCTCGCCTTCTCCCTCGTGTTCCGCGCCCCCGACCGCACGCTGACCGACCCCGAGGTCAACGCGGTTTTCCAGCGGATCCAGGACGAGTTGATCAAAGAGACCGGCTACGCGATCCGCAAATAATCCCCATGACCCCCTCCGCCGATTTTGACCTCGACCACGTCGCCCGCCTCGCCCGGATCGAACTGACCGCCGAGGAAAAGGCCCGGTATGCCGCGCAGATCGGCGACGTGCTCGCGTATATCGAACAACTGAAGGAGGTGGATGTGACCGGGGTCGAGGCCACCGCCCACGCCCATCCCTTGTTCAATGTCTGGGCCGAGGACGAGTCCCGGCCCGGTCTCAGCCCGGAAGCGGCCCTGCGCAATGCGCCGGAGCAGCGCGAGCAGATGTTCGTCGTGCCGAAGGTGGTGGAGTAATCCGAGATGGCGGATCCGTTGCACTACCGCTCGATCGGCGAACTGGCGGCCGCCCTCGCCGGGCGCGAACTCTCGGCGGTCGAGTTGGCCGAAACGCTGATCGCGCGCCAGCGCCAGATCGACCCCAGGGTCCGCGCGTTCAATTCCTTCGATCCGGAAGCGGCCTTGGCCGCCGCGCGGGCCTCGGACGAGCGTCGGGCGGCCGGTCAGACCCGCAGCCCGCTCGACGGCATCCCCATCGGCATGAAGGACGTGATTGCCGTCGAGGGTCAGCCGCTCACGGCGTCGAGCCGGATGCTGGCCAATTTCGTCTCGCCCTACGACGCGACCGTCACCGTCCGGCTCAAAGCGGCCGGAGCGATCCCCTGGGGCCGGCTGAACCTGGACGAATTCGCGATGGGTTCGTTGACGGAAAATTCCGGCACCCGCCGCGACGGAGAGCCCTGGCTCACCCGCAACCCCTGGGACCTCGCCCGCGTCCCCGGCGGGTCCTCGGGCGGCAGCGCCGCGGCGGTGGCCGCCGGCCAGACGATCGCGGCCCTGGGCTCGGACACGGGCGGCTCGATCCGCCAGCCGGCCGCCCTGTGCGGCATCGTCGGCCTGAAGCCGACCTATGGCCTGGTGTCGCGCTACGGCCTGATCGCCTTCGCCTCGTCCCTCGACCAGATCGGCCCCTTCGCCCGTTCGGTGGAGGATGCGGCCATCACGCTCGGCGCGATCGCCGGCCACGATCCGCTCGACTCCACCTCCTTCGCGACCCCGATCCCGGATTACCGCGCCGAACTGCAGCGGCGCCACGGTCCGTGGAAACTCGGGATCGCCCGGGAGTATTTCGGCGAGGGCCTCGACCCCGAGGTGGGGGCGGCCGTGCAGGCGGCCATCGACCATTATCGCAAGCTCGGCTGCGAAATCCGCGAGGTGTCGCTGCCCCACACCCGGTACGCGGTCGGGGTGTATTACATCATCGCCACGGCCGAGTGCTCCTCGAACCTCGCCCGCTTCGACGGCGTTCGCTACGGGCACCGCGCGGCCGGGGTCGCCGATTCGCTCGACCTGTACTTCAAGTCGCGGGCCGAGGGTTTTGGCCCCGAGGTGAAGCGGCGCATCATCCTGGGCACGTACGTGCTCAGCAGCGGCTACTACGACGCCTTTTACCGGCGCGCCCAAAAGGTCCGCACGCTGCTCCGCCAGGACTTCCTGAACGCCTACCGCGAGGTCGACGCCATCATCACGCCGACCGCGCCCGCGCCGGCGTTCGCCTTCGGCGCCAAGGCCGACCCCCTGGCCATGTATCTGAACGACATCTACACGATCGGGGCGAATCTGGCCGGCCTGCCCGCGATCAGCATCCCCTGCGGATTCAGCCGTGGGTCGCTGCCCCTCGGTCTGCATCTCATCGGCCGGCCGTTCCAGGAGGCCGAGCTGCTGGCCATCGCGGCCGCCTACGAGCGCGATCACGACTGGCACCGGCGCCGCCCGCCGGAAGGCCCCCTCGCCGCACCATGACCTACGAACCCGTCATCGGCCTCGAGGTCCACGTCCAGGTAAAAACCCGCTCCAAGATGTTCAGCCGGGTGGCCACCGGCTTCGGCCAGCCGCCGAATACGCTGACCGACCCGGTGATCCTCGCCTTGCCCGGGGTCCTGCCCGTGATGAACCGGCGGGCGGTCGAGCAGGCGATCCGGGCCGGACTCCTGCTCGGCTGCGAGATCGCGCCCGTCTGCAAGTGGGATCGCAAGAACTACTTTTATCCCGACTCGCCCAAGAACTACCAGCTCTCGCAATACGACGAGCCGATATGCCGGGGCGGCTCGGTCGAGATCGAACTGCCCGGACCGGCCCGCAACGTGCAAGGCGAGCATCGGACGGTGCCCCTGACCCGCATTCACCTGGAGGAGGACGTCGGCAAGCTCAACCACGGCGGGCGCGACTCGCTGATCGACTTTAACCGGGCGGGCACTCCGCTGCTCGAGATCGTCTCCGAGCCGGCGCTGCGCAGCGCGGAGGAGGCCTTCGCGTACCTGACGGCGCTCAAGACCGTGATGATGTACGGCGACATCTCCGATTGCGACATGGAGAAGGGCCAGTTGCGCTGCGATGCCAACGTGTCGATCCGGCCGGTCGGCGCGACCGAGCTGGGCACGAAGGTGGAACTAAAGAACCTCAATTCCATCTCCTTCGTGCGCGACGGCATCGCCCACGAGATCCAGCGCCAGATCGCCCTGGTCCAGACCGGCGGACGGGTCGTGCAGGAAACCCGCGACTACGACGGCCAGACCGGCGCCTCCCAGTCGCTCCGGTCCAAGGAGCAAGCCCACGACTACCGCTACTTTCCCGATCCCGATCTCATGCCGGTCCAGGTCGACGCAGCCTGGCGCAATCGCCTGCGCGCCACCTGCCCAGAGCTGCCCTTCGACAAGCAGCGCCGGTTCTTCGCGCAATATCAGCTGCCCTACACGCTCACCTCGGTGCTGGTGCCCGACCGGGCCTTGAGCGACTTCTTCGAGGAGGCGGTCCGCGCGGGCGGCGCCCCGCAGGCGGTGGGCAACTGGATCGTCAACGACCTGTTGCGCGAATTGGGCCAGGCTCGCTGCGCCTTGGACGATTCGAAGGTGCGGCCGGCCCACCTGGCGGCGCTCGTGCGCCTGATCGCCGCGGGCACGATCGGCACGCAGGCCGCCCGCGAGGTCTTTGCCGCCATGTTCCAGACGGGCGAGACCCCCGAAGCGATCGCCGCGCAAAAGGGCCTGAAGGCGGCCGCCGACCTGCCCGAACTCGAAGGCTGGTGCCAGGCGGCCATCGCCGCCGACCCCAAAGCCGTCGCCGAATTCAAGCGGGGCAAGGATAGCGCGATCAACGCCTTCAAGGGGCCGGTCATGCGGGCGGCCAAGGGCCGCGCCAATCCCCAACTCGTCGACCAGACCCTGCGCCGGCTGCTGGCGGGCTAGGGAATGTTTGCAAACCGGGTTCGGCCGCTGCCGGGCCGAAAGCCGTCCGATCGCTGCGTTGGCCGCTCGGGGCAGGGTTTCTCGCCCAGCACCCGCGCGGCAGCTTTGCGCTCGGTAGGCTGCGGCTCCGACATCGGCCAAACCAAGTGTGCAAATATTCCCTAGCCCACCAGCCGCGCGTAGTCGTCGGCTGCGGCAGGACGCTTGCCCGTGCGCAATTCGCCCACGTAGCGGCTGACCGCGTCGGGCGGACCCATGTGCAGTTGCTCGGTCAGCCATCGGTTCAGCACGCTCGTGTGCGCCTTGAGCCAGGCGGCCAAGGCAATCTTCCAGGGGGCGGCCTTGGGCGCGGCGAGCGCCTCCGCCCGCTGCCGCTGCAGGCGCCGCAGCCCGTGCTCCAGCCGAAGATGCCAATCGCGCCGATTTTCCTCGGCCATCTCGCCGCCGGCGCCGAAGCGCCGACCCTGCATCCATTCGAGCAATATTCGCCGGTATTCCGGGCTCGCGTAAGCCCAGCCCCGGCCGATCGCCGCCTGAGTCGAGCCCAGCCGAACCGGGTCGGCGCAGAGTTCGCCGAGATGGCGCGCATAGGCGGCCCAGCCGTCGGGCACGTCCGTCAGGCCAAGGGGTTGCAGCCAAGTCGCGCACGCCAGCACGTCTGGACGGTCGGCCGGACGGCGCAGAAACCAGCGGTAGCTCGACCACCGGAAGCCCGCCAATTGGGGCAGCGCGACCACGCGCGCCTGCACGGCACCCAGGTGAATGCAATCGACCACGTCGGTCCAGCGGCGGCCGGGTTCGACCAGGACCGCCTGATAGCGCCCCCGAAAAGCCCGGCCGGTGTCGCCGGGGCGGCGGCCGTGCCGATTGCCGAACGCACTCTGCAGCCAATGCACGCCTGTGACCAGATTGCCCCGCGTGGTTTCGATCGCGAGGTGGTATTGGTCGGGCAACAGCCCGAAGGCGTGCACCCGCCACTGCATGCGCTGGCCGGCCAGCACCAGACACTCGAGAAACGCATTGGCCGACTCCGGACTGGCAAAAAGGCGGTTGGGCCCGGGACTCCGGTTAAAGACGTGATAGAGCGCGCCGGCGAATTCCAATCGAGGCTTCCGAGCCATGCGAGCGTCATAACGGACCGCCCGCCGAGTGACAACAGCGTTCAGCGCGCCTTGCGGAAGGCCGCCTGCAAGAGCTGCAAATCGGTCGCGCCGCCGGTCCGTTCGCGGGCCTTGGCGATCAATTCGGCCTCCAACTGGTTCTTGGTCGGCCGCTTGGCCTCATAGAATACCCCGAAGAGACCGGGCCAGGGCTCGTTGGCCAGCCGATACGCGGCCGCCAGATCGGCCGGGTCGTGGCCTTCGATCAGTTTGAACCGCCCACCCTTGCGCGGATTGCCGGCATCAAAGGCCCCCTCATAGAATTCCACGCACTCGGAGAGAATTTCCACCACCGAGAAACCGTCGTGGCGGGCGGCCCGCTCCATCAAGTCGGTCATGTGACCGACCTGGGCCGCATGAGTGCGGCCGACGAAGGTCGCCCCGCTGTTGACCAGCGTGCGCATCGGATTGATCGGCTGATCGATCGAGCCGGTCGGATCGGTCTTCGACTTGAACCCGATCGGCGAGGTCGGCGAGGTTTGCTTCTTCGTCAAGCCATAGACGGAATTGTCCATGATGACATAGGTCAGCCGCACATTCTTGCGCGCGGTGTGCACCAGGTGATTGCCCCCGATGGAGAAACCGTCGCCGTCGCCGCCGAAAACGAAAACGTGCAGGTCGTCCCGCCCCAGGCTGATGCCGGCCGAAAACGGCAGGGACCGGCCGTGGATGAAATGTCCGCCGTGCGTATTGACGAAATACGGAAAGCGGGACGAGCAGCCGATGCCCGCCATGGTGACGATCTTCTCCTGGGGATATTGCAGGCGTTCGAGCACGCGGTAAAACGCGGCGAGCACGGCGAAATCCCCGCAGCCGGGGCACCAGGTGGGATGATCGGCGGTGAGCGCCTTCTTGGTCAGAGGCGCGCCGGCGGGGGTCGGGACGGGAGTCAGAACAGCGGAAGCCATGGATGTCGTGAAAGCGGTTGCGGTTAGCTCGGGGCGAGGCGCCGATTTACGCCGTCGACAATTTCGCGCACTTTGTACGTCAGCCCGTCGGCCTTGGTGATGCTCGCAATATGCGGCAAGGCGAGCCGGGCGCGGAGCAGCGTGGCCAGTTGGCCGAAGCCATAGAGGCCCTCGTCGTTCATTTCGACCACCAGGACGTGGCGATAGCGCCGAAAGATTTCACCCAGCCCGTCGGGATAGGGATTCAGATGCCTCAGGTGGACCTGGCCGACCTTGGCGCCCCCCGCGCGCAGGCGGCCGACCGCCTCGCGCACCGGCCCCCAAGTCGAACCCCACCCGACCAGGAGGACATCGCCCTCCGGGTCTCCAAAAATCTCCAGTTCCGGCAGCTCTGCGCCGAGTTGCTTGAGCTTGTTCCGGCGCTTGGCCGTCATTTCCTGGTGGACGGCGGGGCTGCCGGACGGATGCCCGAGTTCGTCGTGCTCCAACCCGCTCACCGTCGGATACCGGCCCGAGGCGATGCGCGAGCCCGGCGGCGCGTGCCGGGTCAGGGCGTCCACGGGATACGGCTTGAAATCGGCGGGCCGCTCCGACAGGTCGGGTTGCGGATCGACCATCAATTCGGTGAGCGCGGGCTCGTCGAAGGCCTCGATGCGCGTCGCCAGGCCCTGGTCGGTCAGGATGATCACCGGAGTGCTGTATTCGCGGGCGATGCGGGCGGCCTCCAAGGCGATGTAAAAACAGTCCTCGACGTTCCGCGGGGCGAGTACGACCCGCGGGGCATCGCCGTGACTGCCGTAGATCGCCTGCACGAGGTCGCTTTGCTCCACATTGGTCGGCAAGCCCGTGCTGGGTCCGCCGCGCTGCACGTTCACGACGATCAGCGGCATTTCGGCCATCACGCCCCACCCGAGCGCTTCCATCTTCAGCGACAGGCCCGGCCCGGAACTGCCCGTGACGGCCAGATGGCCCGAATAGGAAAAACCGAGCGCATAGGAAACCGCCGCGAGCTCATCCTCGGCCTGCACGAATATTCCCCCGTATTTGGGCAGTTCGCTCCGCAGGGTTTCCATGATCGAGGACCAAGGCGTGATGGGGTAGCCGGCGCCATAGCGCACGCCCGCCGCAATCAGCCCGTACGTGAGGGCGGTGTTGCCATCCAGCGTCACTTGGGGCCGACCCCCCAGGGCCACCGGCGGGGCCTCAAAACGGAAAAAGCATTGGCGCAGGCCCTCGGCCGGATAGCCGTAGCCCGCGTCGAAGGCGAGGAGCGCATTGCGGACGATGTCCTCGGATCGGCCGCCGAAACGGTCGCGAACCAGGCCGGTCAGTTTCGCCAAATCGAGGTCGAACAGCCGCGCCAACAGGCCCAGCACAAACAGATTCTTACCCTTGTCCTTGGACGAGCCGCCCACCGCCTCCACCGTGCGCGCCGTGATCGGCAAACCCACCGAGGTGAACCGGCGATCGTCCGGGCTCGGCTCGACGTGGTCGCTATCGTACAGCAGCACGCCGCCCGGACGCAGAAATCCGATATGGTGGTCGTAGCTATCCTGGTAAAAGGCGACCAACAGGTCCGCCTGATCCCCGGATGATAGGATCTCGCCCGTGCCCATCCGCACTTGAAAAATCGACGGGCCGCCCGAGATCGTCGCCGGAATCGTCATGTAGGTCATGACGTCCTGGTCGGAACGACCGGCCAGCCGGGCGAGGAATCCGCCTATGGTTTGGATCCCGTCTTGCGAATTTCCGGCAAGGCGAATGACGACGTCCTGAATGGAACGCGGCGACTCGATCGCAGGCGCTCCATCCGTTCTGGGTACGGAAGAAGAAGAGACCATGGCAACTTGCTCGAGGGGGTTTACGGATGACTAAGCGGCACATAGTATCAGGAAACCGACCCAAACAAACCATGGCCCGAGCGGTTATTAGCCGGGGTGACGGGCGAAACCAATCCCCATTCGGTTCAGTAATATCTGGTCTTTACGTATTTACCAAAAAAAGTAGTCGTCTCCCTCGGTCCAGAATCGCTCGGTTCCCGGCTCGAAAGCGTACCGCCAGACGGTGCCATATTCCGACCATGGTCCCGCGATTTCCCGATCGACCAAAACCACCGGCTGCGGCGCCGGATCGCGGGCCGCCTGACCCAGCCGGTCCCGAAACCGGCAATAGCCCGCGTCAGTCGAAAAATAGAGCGCCCGGCGTTCGAAAAGGCTGCCCGGCGAGACTCCGGAAGAGGCCATCTCGGTCCAATGGCTCACCACCAATTCGTGCCGGGTCATCTCGAGAATCGCCCGCTCGCAGGCGGCGCCAATCGACTCATCGGCCGCGTGCCCGTAGCAGTGGCCCCCCTCCGGCGTTCGCGAAAAGGCGATGCAGGTGACGGCCCCGATCGGGCCGGGGATCGCGACGGCCATGACTCCCGGCCAAGCGGTCTCCACCAGCCGCCCAGTGAGCCGGCGTTCCCACCAACCCAACACACAGAACCGTTCCACCGCTTCGATCTGGGCGCGCCGACGGGCTTCTGCCCGTCGCCGTCCCGGAAATGACGCCATGCCGTTCGAGGACGGATCGCGTGCAAAACCGTAATCGGCCGCCGCCGGGGACGTCGCGCATTCATGGAAGGCCCAGCGTTCCAGCGCCTCCGAAACCGCGATCTGCCGGGCCACGGCCGGGCGCGGATGGGCGCCGGTGCCCTCACAGGTGCTGTACAGGCGCTGTTGGGCGGGCCGCCGCGAGCGCCACCAGGCGATTTCATCGGTGAGGTAGGCATTGGCCTGGGACCACATTCTCCCGCGGAAATCGAATGGCGACTCGTCGATTCGCTCGACGGGCCCACCCTGGTCGACGGTGACGGAATGGTATTTCAACGAGCCGAGCCTGAACATCGTGGCGACGATCATGACGGCAAAAGCCCCCCTCCGGTAGGGGACCGACTCCGGTCACGCCTGTAAAATTTCTGCTTGCCAACGGGCGCCGCCTGCCTCGCGCCGAACGACGGAATTGATTTGGAAACGCCCCGATCCACCCGCACGGTGGGCGCGCTTCTTCACCCCATTTCCCACCGGCATGGCTTCGCGATTCAAACGATTTGTGCGCGCTTTTGGCGCCTGGGATGGAATCCGGTTTTACTTCCGGTTCAAACTGGGCCAGCCGCAGCGGCTGCGCAGCCGCCGCTACCGCACCACCCTCCACCTGCGTCCGGGCACGTCCGACGCCTACACCTTCGGACAGGTGTTCCTATTTCCCCAATACGATATCCGACTGGCGTTCGAGCCGCGCCGGATCGTCGACGCCGGCGCCAACGTCGGCCTATCGACCCTTTATTTCGCCCGGCGCTATCCGCGTGCGGTGATCGCCGCGATCGAGCCCGGCCCGGAAAATCACGCCCAGTTGCGCCTTAACACCGTCGACCAGGCGGATCGGATCCGCTATTTTCCGATGGGCCTCTGGGGCCGCGACGGCGCTTTGGTCATTTCCGATCCGTACCATAGTGCAAATTCACTCCGGGTCAGCGAGGCGGCCCCCGCCACGGCCGGCGCCGTTCCGGCGATCTCCCTGCCGACCTTATTGCGCGAACTCGGCTGGGATGGGATCGATCTATTGAAAATGGACATCGAAGGGGCGGAAAAAGACGTCTTCGCGGACGGCTATGAGTCCTGGCTGCCCCGCACCCGGGCCATCTACATCGAGGTGCACGATTTCATGATAAAGGGCTGCAGCCAGTCGGTCTTCCGCGCGATCAGCCGCTACAATTTTTCGCTGTCGTTGAGCGACGAGAATTTGGTCCTCATCAATGAGGATTGGACGGAATAGCGACAATAACCCGGGCCGACTTCGCGCTTTGCGCTTCGTCGCGCCGAGCCTAACAACTCGTGCGGCTGCACGCGGGCGGCCCCGCGGTTCGTCGCTGCATGACCCGTAAATCGGCCCGGAGGTCCCAATCCAAGTGGCGCCAAAAGGCCCGGCCGGCCACGTTGTGCCCAAAGAGAAACAGGTTGCACTTCGCAATGCCCTCCGCCGCCAGATGGTCGAGACACGCATCCACCAGCCGACGGGCGATGCCATGCCGGCGCCACCGCCGATCGACGGCCAGGTGATGCAGGTAACCCCTCCGCCCGTCGTGACCGCAAAGCACGGTGGCGATCACCCGGCCGCGGACACAGGCGACGCGACTGAAACCGGGATTTCGGTTGAGGAAGCTTCGAATGGCCTCGCGGGTATCGGATTCATTGAGCCCGATGCCCTCGGTCCTTCGCCACAAGGCATATGTCGCGCCGTAGTCGGCGATGCGAAACTGGCGGATGCGGATCGAGGCTCGAGCGGTCATGGTAGAATGAGCGGACCGCGTCGAACCTGGTCGGAGAACCCGTCCGCGTCCAGCCGCTTGCTCCGGCGCTATCGCCCTCGCGCGTTCTGGCTAGCCGCAGTTCGACTCCCCCCAACGGTTCGATCGGGCCGAGAATACCCGTGCCGATGACGGACCGAGAGCCGAGGGTGGCTGCTTTCCTTTCTATTTATAATAAAGCTATTTGTATCATAAATTTGAAAAGCATAACTGGGTTTCACGCATCGGATGTTATGACACACCAACCCCAAGGATCCCCTTGCCTTTAATCCATACCATTTCAATCTTCATTTAAAAATGACATCCTTACGGCGTCCTGTTTCCTCCGAGCTGCGCAAAGCTCAGGGCTTTGGCAACCGAAGAGCACCCCGGCTGGCGCCGCGCATCAACGCCGGTTCATCGACCTGACGCACCAGAAATCACGCCCATGGCCCGCGAACTTGCCCCTCCCACCGTGCCGACCTCCGATCCGGACTGGATCGCGATCGTTCGGCAACATGTCGACTCTCTGCGTTACGGAGTCGTCCAATTGGTCGTCCACGACGGTCGAGTGACCCAAATCGAAAAAACCGAAAAGCTCCGACTGGCCCGGCCCGAATCCGAGGCCCCCAATCCCTAAACCCATTTTCCGAGAACGACCCCACCCGCGCTAGCCGGCCTGCGCGAAACTCGTTATCGGCTGAATTCACCGTGACCGCCCTCATGAAATGCCCGACGCGATCGGTGAACGCGCTTCGCCCCGCCGCCGCCGCGGCCCTCCGGGGCGAATTGAGCGAACTGTACGAGCTCGCCCAAACGTCGCCGCACATTTTCGCCTCGCCGCTCGGGCCGTTCGCCCTCGGCGGCGAGTCCGTGCATCTGCCGCGCTTTGTCTTTTTTGGCCCGCACGCGATCAGCGACTCGTGGCGTCTGGCGATTCTG
>CAZWMF010000048.1:0-6450 GCA_964634535.1 uncultured Opitutaceae bacterium
ACTTGGGGCGGGGAGAGGCGCCCTATGACGCCATGCTCGACCAGCACGATCCGGGACTGAACGCGGCGACGGTCGAGCGGCTGTTTGGCGAATTGCTGGACGGGCTCCGGCCGTTCGTGCAGAGCGTCTCGGCCGCGGCCGGGCGGCGCCCGGCGCCGGCGCTGGGGCGGATCGAGGCCGCCGGCCAGGAGGCTTTTCTGCGGGAGGTCACCGGGCGCATCGGCTTCGACTACCAGCGCGGACGCATCGACGTGTCGCTGCATCCGTTCTGCTCGGGACCGGGCGACGATGTGCGCATGACCACCCGGTACCGGGCGGAGGAGCCGCTCAATTCGCTCTTCGGGGCGATTCACGAGACCGGCCATGGCCTCTACGAGCAGGGGTTGCCCTCGGCGTGGCGGGGCACGGCGCTCGGGCTGCACGCGGGGATGGCCGTGCACGAGTCGCAGAGCCGGATTTGGGAGAACCAGGTGGGCCGCAGCCGGGGATTCTGGCGGCATTTCGAACCCCGGCTCCGGGCGGCGGCGCCGGCGGCGGTGGCCGGAGTGTCCTCCGAGGAGCTCTATCGGGCGGTCAACGCGGTGAAACCGAGCCTCATCCGCACCGAAGCCGACGAAGTGACTTACAACCTGCACATCATATTGCGCTTCGAGCTGGAAAAGCAGCTGTTCGCCGGGACCCTCGCCGTTCGCGATCTGCCGTCCGCGTGGAACGAAATGTCGGAGCGGTACCTGGGGCTGCGGCCCGCGACCGATCGCGAGGGCGTATTGCAGGACGTGCATTGGAGCGGCGGCGCCTTCGGGTATTTCCCCAGCTATTGCCTGGGCAACATGATCGCCGCCCAGCTGTGGTATCGGGCCCTGCGCGAGCGGCCCGACTTGGAGGACGACTTCGGCCGCGGCGATTTTTCCTGGATGCTCGGTTGGCTGCGCGAAAACGTCCACGCCCACGGCCGGCGCTTTAGCGCGCCGGAATTGGTCCGGCGCGTGACCGGCGAGGACTTGTCGCCCCAGCCCCTCTTGCGGTACTTACGCGAGCGCTACGGATCGATTTATTTGTGAGCCCACCGGCGTGAACACCGTTGAACTGATCGACACCCACACCCATCTCGACGGCTTCGCCCGCCGCGGTGAATTGCCCGCCGTGCTCGACCGGGCGCGCGCAGCCGGCGTCGTGGCCGCGGTGGCGATCGGCACCGAACCGGACGATTGGTCGCTCAATCGCCAATTGGCCGGCCAGTATCCGGGTCTCGTGCATTACACCGCCGGCTTTCATCCCTGCTCGGTCGGGGCCGATTGGTCGGCGGGCTTCGCCCAGCTGGAAGGATTTTGGGACGGCCGGTCCGGTCCGATCCCGGTCGCCTTGGGCGAATGCGGGCTCGACCGCTTTCATTTGCCGACGGACCCCGCCGAGGCGACCGTGGCCTTCGCCCGCCAGCGCGAGGCATTTGTGGCCCAGTTGGCCTTGGCGCGCCGGCTGGCCTGCCCGATCGTCGTCCACTCGCGACTCGCGTTCCGGGAGTGCGTCGACCTGATCGTCGCCAGCGGGGTCGATCCCACGCGGGTGGTGTTTCATTGCTTCAGCGAGGGGCCCGACCAAATCGGCGAACTCAACCGGCTCGGCGCCCGCGGATCGTTCACCGGCATTCTGACCTACAAGAATGCGGGTGCCGTGCGGGCGGCGGCCCAGGCCCAGGGACTCGCCCGGTGCATGATCGAAACCGACGCGCCCTTCCTCGCGCCCACGCCGCATCGGGGTAAGCCCAACGAACCGGCCTACGTCCGTTTTACCGCCGAATCGGCGGCTGGCCTCTTCGGCGTTCCGTTGGAAGTCCTGGCCAAGACCACGACCGACAATGCCCGGACTTTTTTTGGGATTTAGCCCGCATCTTGGCGCGGGCCACCCGCCCAACCCTATCGTAGCAAAGGCGGCTGCTTCACCCCGAAATTCCGGAGTCCGGGCAGGCGCTCATTTCCGGACCCTTAGACCGCGCACTCGGCTTCGCCGGGGTCCATCGATCGTTTGCCGGCTTACGGCTCGTCGAATTTGCGGGTGAAAAGCTGCTCCAGCTCGGCGAGCATCTGCGGGGCATCGTCGCCGGTGGCGCTGAACTTCACTTTGGAGCCGCGGCCGGCCGCGAGCATCATCAGACCCATGATGCTCTTCCCATTCACTTGCTCCTCATCCTTTTCAACGAAGACCTCGGCTTTGAATTTATTGGTGATCCGCACGATCATCGCGGCGGGCCGGGCATGGATGCCCATCTTGTTCAACACCACGAGCTCTTTGACCGCCTGCGGTCCGGCGGGCGATACATTGCTTGGATTCATTTCGTTGCGCGTGCGTAAATTGGGTCCTTGGCGGAATTCAAAGTGGCCGTGAAAGTCCGCTAGGCATGGCTGGCTTGCAACCTAAAAACCGGCCGACAGACTGGTGCGGACATGCCTAGCACAGCCATAATCGTGCCGTGCCGCCTCGAATCTACGCGATTCCCCCGCAAGCTGTTGCACAAGATACAGGGCAAGCCGTTGATCCTGTGGGTCGCCGAACGGCTGGCCCGGGAGGCCATCGGTTTTCCCGTCTATTTTGCTGTGGATCACGAACTTTTGCGAGATTGCCTGGAGGCCCGGGGATTCGCGGCGGTGATGACCCGGCCAGACCATCCCAGCGGCACGGACCGCCTGGCCGAGGCCAATGCCAGAATCGGCGCCGAACGGGTCATCAACGTCCAGGCGGACGAACCGTTGGTATCCCGCGCACAGATCGGTCTCCTCTCGGCCTTACTCGATGGACCCGCGGAAATGGCGACCCTGGCGACGCCTTTTCAGACGGCTGCCGACTTTTCTAACCCAAACCAAGTCAAGGTGGTCTGTGACGGAGCGGGCCGCGCGCTCTATTTTTCGCGTTCGCCGATACCGTATCCGCGGGAGCGGCGCGGCGGGGTGGACGATGCCTGGGTGCTCAACCATCCCTGCAACAGGCATTTGGGCTTGTATGCATACAAGGCCGCCCTGTTGGCCCGCTTTTCCCAATTGCCGGTTGGCCGTTTGGAGCGGATCGAGATGCTGGAGCAGCTCCGCGTCCTGGAAAACGGGATTTCGATCGCCGTCGGCTTCACCGCCGACCTGACGATCGGCGTGGACACCCCGGAGGATGCCGAACGCTTCGAGGCGATCCTCGCCGCGCAGCGCTAAGTTAGAGAAGCAGGAGAGCCGGGCTTTCCAAGAGCTGGCGAAGCGCGCCCAGGAACGACGCGCCGACGGCCCCATCGACCACGCGGTGATCGACCGAAAGCGATAGGGACATGCGCTGGCCGATAGCAATCGCGTCGCCTTTGACCACGGGCTTCTTGACGGCGGAGCCCACCGCAAGAATGGCCGCGTTGGGCGGGTTGATGATCGCGCTGAATCGATCGATGCCCATCATGCCGAGATTGGAAACGCAGAATGTCCCGCCGGTGAATTGAGCCGGCTGGAGTTTCTTGTCCTTGGCCAACTTGCCGAGTGCCTTGGCTTCCGCGCTGACCGCGAAGAGCGTTTTGCCCCGGATGTCGCGGATGACCGGCGTGATCAGGCCGTCCTCGATCGCGACGGCGAAGGACACGTGGGCGGCGGGATGGCGGCGGATGGCGCCGTCGCCGGCCGGCTCCCACGAGCAATTGACCGCCGGAACCCGGGCCAGGGCCTCGCCCGCCGCCTTTAGGACGAAGTCGTTGACCGAGAGTTTGACCCCGTCGGCCTCGAGGGCGGCGTTGAGCTGCGCGCGCAAGGCCAGCAGCGGTTCGGCGTCGATTTCCACCTCGAGGTAAAAATGTGGAACCTGCGACTTGGCCTCGACCAGCCGCCGGGCGATCGTCGCGCGCATGTTGGATACGGCCACCACCGCCTCCTCCTGAATCGGGGCTCCGCGGGTCGGCGCCGGCGCGCTCCGTGGCACGGGGGCGGCGGGGGCATTCTTCGCCGCCAGGACATCGGCGCGGACGATGCGGCCGCCCGGGCCGGTCCCGGCCACGCGGGACGGGTCGATGCCACGCTCTTCGGCCAGTTTTCGGGCCAGCGGGGAAAACCACAGTGGTCCGTTCTTTTCCGGCGGCGGCGGCGGGGGGACGGCGGCCCGGCCGACGGGAGCGGCGGGGCGGGGCGGGGGCGGAGCGGGCAGGGGAGCCGCGGGCGCCTTCTGGGCGGGCGCCGCGGACGCCGGGGCGGCCGGCGGAGCTTCGACCGTTTCGCCCGTCTGTCCCACGGCGCACAAGGGCGCGCCGACCGGGACGCTGCTGCCCGTCGCGACAAAAATCTTGAGCAGGGTTCCGTCGAAGAACGATTCCAGCTCCATGGTCGCCTTGTCGGTTTCGATCTCGGCCAGCATGTCTCCGGTGACCACCTTGTCGCCCTCCCGCTTCAGCCATTTGACGAGGGTGCCCGTCGTCATGGTATCGGCGGGCTGTAGATCGACGGCGCGTCGATCGCCGACACGCGTTTGATCGGCGCGTCGAGGTCGTCGAAGGCCTGGTCCTGTATCAGGTAGGCCAGTTGCGCGCCGACGCCGCAGAAGGGCTTATTTTCGTCGACCAGCAGCACCCGGTGGGTCTTGCGCACGGAGGCGAGCACGGTGGCTTCGTCGAGCGGTCGGATCGAGCGCAGGTCGATCACTTCGGCGGAAATTTCGTGCTCCTGCTCCAGGCGCTGGGCCGCGGCGAGAGCCTGGAGCACCGCGCGGCCATGGGCGACGATCGTCAGGTCGTCGCCGACGCGCTTGATGTCGGCCAAGCCCAGGGGGATCAGGTAGTCGCCCTCGGGCACTTCGCCCTTCTCGCCGTAGAGGATCGTGTTCTCCATGAACATCACCGGGTCATTGTCCCGGATCGCGGACTTGAGCAGGCCCTTGGCGTCGTAGGCCGTGGCCGGACACACCACCTTGACGCCCGGATGGCTCGCGCAAATGGCCTCGGGCGTGTGCGAGTGGGTCGCCCCGACGTTGGTGCCGCCGTTGGCCGGGCCGCGGATGACGATCGGGCAATGGATCTGGCCCCCGGACATGTAGCGGATGTTGGCCGCATTGTTCAGGATTTGATCGAACGCGACGGAATAGAACGACCAAAACATCAGCTCGATCACCGGCCGGATGCCGAGCATCGAGGCGCCGATGCCCAGGCCGATGAAGCCGGCCTCGCTGATCGGCGTGTCGATGATGCGCTTCGGCCCGAATCTCTCGAGCAGCCCCTCGGTGACCTTGTAGGCGCCATTGAACTGGGCAACCTCCTCGCCCATCACGACGACGTTGGGGTCGCGCTCGAGTTCTTCCGCCAACGCGTGGCGGATGGCTTCGCGGTATGGGATGAGCGGCATCTAGTCGAAAGTGATCCGACCTTGGGAGGTCTTGGATTCCGGGTGGTCCTCTTCCCAGTAGACATCCTGGGTGATCTCGGCCGGCGTCGGGAAGGGGCTTGCTTCGGCATAGGCGGCCGCCTGTTCGGCCTCAGCGCGGGCCTCGCCGTCGATCTGTCCCACCCGCGCCTCGTCCAACACACCCTCGGCGATCAGCGTCCCTTGGAATACCTGCACGGGATCCTTGGTTCGGCGATAGTCTTCGATTTCCTGCTTGGTTCGGTAGGTCGTGTCGGGATCGGCCACCGAGTGGCCGCGATAGCGGTAAGTCCGCACCTCAAGCAGGCTGGGCTTATGCTCTTGCCGGGCGATGGCCAGGAATTTGCCAAATTCCGACCGGACGGCGTAGACGTCATGGCCATCGCACACCCCCCAGTCCATCCCATAGGCTTCGGCGCGCTTGCCCAGCTCGCCGGCCGAGGAGCGGGCTTGGCTCGTGCCCATCGAGTACCCGTTGTTCTCGATCACGAAAACGACCGGCAGCTCCCAAAGGGCGGCCAGATTGTACGCCTCGTGGACGGCGCCCTGATTGACCGCACCGTCGCCCATGAATGTGAGGCAACCTCCGGCGAGGCCCCGGTATTTGAGCGCGAACGCCAGGCCGGTGCCCAGCGGAACCTGGCCGCCCACGATGCCGTGTCCGCCCCAGAAATTGCGCGACGGATCAAAGAAATGCATCGAGCCGCCCTTGCCCTTGGAGCAGCCGGTCGCCTTGCCATAGAGTTCGGCCATCAACGGCTTCATGTCCATGCCCACCGCCAGGGCGTGGCCGTGGTCGCGGTAGGCCGTGATGATGTGGTCGTCCTTGCCCAGGATCGAACACGCGCCGGCCGCAACCGCCTCCTGGCCAATGTACAGATGGAGGAAGCCGCCGATTTTCTTGGCCTGATAGGCGCGCAGACTGCGCTCCTCGAAGCGGCGAATCCGCACCATGGTGCGGTATAGCCCGATCTTCTCCTCGGCGGAGAGCCGGGAGTTGATGGGATCGACGGCCCGATTTTGCGCGGCAGGTTCGTCGCGGGTTGTTACGGCGGTGCTGGCTTTCTTCACACTCAAGACGTTGTAG
>CAZWMF010000048.1:6460-12629 GCA_964634535.1 uncultured Opitutaceae bacterium
CGGGGAACGGATAACTCTTGGTTGGATTAAATGGAAAGCAAGCGCGATTCGGCCGCGCGGCCCCCGCTGTGCGCAGGTCTCATGCCCATCGCGCCGAGCCGATGCCACCCGGGCAAGAAAAAGGCGGGACTGCGACGTCCCGCCCTCGAGGCCGAATACTTCCGAAACTTAGCGTCGGCGGAAACGACGGGCCGAACCGAGCAGGGCGATCGCCGAGCCGAACAGTCCGAGGGTCGAAGCGAGGTCAGGTACGCCGGCCGCCTGGCCGAAGGCCTCGACCTGCGATACCGCATACAAATCGTCGCCATTCAGGGCCTCCACGCGCAGTTCCGTGGCCGTGATCGCGCTGCCCAGCGTCGTGGAACTGGTCGTCAGTCCGTAACCTCCGGGAGGCGGGATGACCCAAGCCGCTAGCCAGGTGTTACCGGGCGTGAGGTAATCGATTTCGTAGGTGTCGTTGTCGTCGGCCTGAACCGTGAAGCCCGTGATGTTAAATGTGCCGTTCAAATCGATCTGGATCGTGTTGTTCGGACCGTCATTGCCGTTCCACCACGCCGAATCGAGGTTCCATTGTTGTTGTTCCGGCTGGAAGACGCCGCTGACGAGATCCTGGGGGGCGGCAGCGATTCCAGGGCCGTAGCCGCCGGAATCCGTGAAGAACGTTCCGTTGAGGGTCACGGTGGCCCCCGTGGTGACGGAGTTGGCGTGAATGGAAGCAACGCCAACCGAACAGATTAGGGCAGCAAGGAGTTTTCGCATGGAAGGTGGACCCGCGCGCTGCAGCCTTTGTACCAACCTTCGATTCGGGGCGACTGGGAGATTTCAATACATTAACTAATATAATGATACGAAAATCATAGCATTAGTATTCATGGGTGTAATCTTCGCGCTTTGTAAGGAATGCCGGCGTTTTGCGGCTTAATAATGACTGTAATATATTTATAATTAAAAATTTGCATAATAAATGAGCATCCGTCGGAAATCCGACATCAACCGGGTGACGGAGCGTGACTTCGTTCCATCGGTTGGGCCTCGATCGTGGTGCACCTGGTTTTAGGCCTTTCGGCGGATTTAGATTCGCCGACTTCGGCATTCCGTCGTGCGCATGCCTCGGGTCCTGCTGGTCGACGATCATTTGGCCGTCGCGGAGATGATGCGCATTGCCGTCGAGACTCTCGAGGGCTTCATGGTGGTCGGTCGGGCCGGACGGCCAGACGAGGCGCTCGCGGCCTTGGGTCGATTGCGGCCCGACGTCGTGGTGCTCGACCTCGACCTGGCCGGCGCCGACGGGCTCGCGTTGCTGCCGCAACTTCTCCAAGCTTGGCCCGCGGTCCGCACGCTGGTCTTTTCTGGCAATCTCCGCTTGGGCGCCATCCGCCGGGCTCTGGTGTCGGGCGCTCACGGCGTGGTCGAGAAGACCGCCTCGCTCGACGAATTTCACCGAGCCTTGCGTTCGCTCGCCGCCGGAAACGCCTACTATAGCCGGTTTGTCAGCGAGGAGATCCGCCGGCTGGTGCTGCGGCCGGAGGGCCGGCCACGGCTCGTCCGCCTGACGAACCGGGATCGCGAATTGCTCGCGGCGATCGCCGAGGGCCTGGGCTCAAAGGAGATTTCAACCCGGCTGGGTTTGAGCCCCTTCACCATCGTCAATCACCGCACCCGACTGACGAAGAAGCTGGGCCTCAAAGGCTCGGCGCAATTGGCCCGCTTTGCCGCGAGCGTGGGCCTCGTGCCCATGCACGTGGCCGACGCGCCGGTGGCGATTTGATCACCGCGGGAGCGCGATTCGCCGTGTGGCGCTGTTGCCCGCCGCGTCGTTGAGCGTCACTTCGACCGACGTGGCGCCGGCGACCTTCGCCACCGGTTCCTCCAACACGAAGGTTTCCTCCCGGCCGTCGCGTATGCCATCGGCCGGCTGTTCGACGATCTCGTGGACGCTATTGTTGAAGTCGGCCTCGATGCTATCGAGCAGCGAGAGAGCATCGCGTCCGTGCACCGACACGAGCCAGAGATCGCCCGAGCGGCGCACGCTCGCCTCCAGAATTGCCGGCGGCGAGTGATCCACCAGCAGGTCGTCGGTTTCGAACACCGCCGATAGCCGTTCAGCCGCCGGTCGCGGCGCCGTCTCCCGCACGACCAGGCGGGTGAAATAAATGCCCTCCGGCAGATGACCGACATCGAATTGGGCGTAGTTATCAGTCGTGTCCACGACGACGTCCGTCCACAGTGGATCCCCGTCCCGCCGGATCGAGAAGGTGGCGACCAAATTGTCGCCGTCCGGATCGGACGCCGACCAAAACACCGCCTGGTTACCCGGCGAGGGCACGACTTGGGCCGCCAGGAGACGATCCCGCCTCTTGCCGTCGTCGTCGTGTCCCTGGACGAGCTGATTAAGCGTGGTGACGGTGGAGGCGGCCGCCGACTCCGCCGCCGGCGGCACGAGCGCGAAATTGGGAGAGATGATCCGAAAATCCTGGATTTGCGGCCGGCGGTCCTGCGGCAGGTAGTACAGCGCGGCCCGACCGAGCTGGGCCACGCCGACGCCCGCCGGCAGGCTGAGCCGCAGCTTAAAGAATCGGCCGCGCAGACCGGCGCCCCGCCAACCGTCGCCGGTCGTCGTCAGGGGAGTCCAGGGGCTCCAGCCCTCGCGCTCTTCGCTGCCGAAACTCGTGCGAATCTCCACGGTCAACGGCGCGCCTCCCAGGTCGCGCAGGCGGTCAAAGCGCAGCGCCCCCAGCCGGGACGGCAGGCCGAGGTCGAGTTCGCCGGTCTCGGCGTGGCGCGCGCCCCGGCCGGTGAAATCCAAGAGGGCGAGGCCGGGCGCATTGTTGTGAAGAATGAGAAAGCGGTCCGCCGAACCGGGCACGGCCGCAAAATCGTTGAGGCGGGCGGCCGGGCTGCCCGCAAAATCCAGCGCCATCTGCGAATCCAGATCGTAACCGCACAACTGGCCCTCATCGCCGGCCGACACGAGCAGCACATTGCCGTGCCGGGCCAGGTGGTAAAACGCCTGGTCGACCCGAGAGGTCAAGAGCTCGGGAAATCCGTCGGATGGAAAGCGCATCAGGACGCTGCGTCCGTTGAAGTGCTCCTCCTGGACGGGCGGCGGCAGGTTGGCGTCCTTGGATTTTGCCCGATCGGCCCGCGACGTGTCCCCGGAGGAAAAGGTGATCGTGGCGAATAGGTCGCCATTGGGCGCGGCCAGCAGATCGGTCACTTCGGCTTCGCGATTTTCCTCGAGCAGGATCGGCGCGCCGCCGGTTGGAGGAAACACATAGAGGTTGCCGCGGGGGGACGAGCCGGCGGCGATGCGGCCATCGGCCAAGCGGGCCAAGCGGCGGACATTGCGGTCGGCGATCTGCGCGAACTCGCTGATTCCGCGCGCCGCGAGCTCCGCGCGGTCGTCGAGGCGATTCAGCTTGATGCCCGTGGCCGCGAAAACCGCCAGATCGACCCGGAAGATGCGGCCGGGGTTTCCGGTCGCGACGAGCACGGCGCCCGGGCCGGTTGCGGCGGGCAGATCGACGATGTCAAAAATCGAGTCCGCCGGCAGGGCGGCCTCGGCGGTGACCTTGCCCTGGCGCACCAGGGCGAGCCGGCCTTTGGGCGAACTGCCGGCCAGGAATGTACCGTCGGCCAGGCTGTGGAGGGCGAAAATCTGCGGGTCGTCGAGCTGGACCAGCTCGTGCGAGCGGAAGGCTTGTCCCGGTAGGTCGATCGTGAGCTCGAAAATGCGGCCGTTCGGGCCGGTGCCGAGCAGCCAACGGCCGGCCCCCGCCGGCTCCAGGCGCCACAACAATTCGGCCGGCACCTCTCCGGCAAGCTCGGTCAGGACCGGGCCGTCGACCAAGCGGCCGTCGGATCGCGCGGCCAGGCCGCTCAGGTTGCGGCTCGGCACGTCGCGGAAAAAGTCGACGTCCAAATGCTTCGAAAGCGGATCGGCCGCCAGGCCGGCCGTCAGCAGGAGCCCCGCTCCGGCCAGAAAGGTTGCGAGCGCGGCGGAGTTCAATCGTCGATGCGCAGCGGGCGGCGGATCACCGCATCGGTCAGCTTGCCGGGAAGCACGTGGACTTCCCAAAGTGGCACGTAGGCGCGATGGCGTTGAAACCGGGCTTCGTCCGCCGCCGCCGCAATCCGGGCGAACGAGTCGGGCAATTCGGGCGTGGAGTCGCTTTGGTCGGTGAACACGTTCGAACTTTCGACCACCGCGAGGCACAGCCCGTCGGTCGGCCGGGTTTCCCGCATTGCGTCAAGGTAGGCGTCGAAGCTGCGCAATTGGGCGGCGGCGATCAGCCGGGGCCGGCCGGTCAGATCGTCCATGACGTTGCTCGGCGCCAGGACGACCTCGAGGGTCTTGCCCGTCCATTGGGCGGGCACGCGAATCGGAACGGTCTCGAAATGCTCGTCGCCCTGGTAGTCGCGCCAGGCGAGGTTGGCCTCGACCGTGCCGCCGGCTTCGGCGGTCGAGCGCGAAAGGTGAAATTGGTCCAGGGTGACTTCCGGATTGGCCGCGAGCGCCGCCACGGTGAACGAGACGCGTTGGGGGAACGTCCGCTCGTAGGGATTGCCCAGATGCTGGGAGAGATCCTTCACGAAGTCGGTGATGCCGAGCGCAAAGGCCTGGGGCCCGGCATACAGACTGTGGGAGGCCAGGCGTTGGCCCGGCGAAAACACCACGTCGTCGGTGATTTGGAAGCCGTTGTTCAAGCCGGCGTCGTTGGAACCGGTGATGGCCTGGCTCAGGCCGGCCGCGATGATCACCGGGGTGAGCTGTTCCTGGCGCGCCACCCGGAAGTGCAGCTGGCGGGGATGATCCGAAGCGACGCTGACGTCGACGTCGATCATCAGCGGCACCCGGCCCAGGACGCCCGAAACCGCCGAAAGCCGGTCTTGGCTGATCGTGCCGATGACCGGTCCGGTGTTGGCGACCTTGATCGATTCCATGGCCGACGGAATGATGGTTACGATGCTGGCCGCGCACATCGGCAGATCGATTTCGCCCAGTCCGAGCATCGGGTGTCCGAATGCAATGACGCGATTGCCTTCGACCCGCGATACGGTGCCGGTGCCGGCCAGAGTGACATCCCCGGTCGCCAGGGCGACCGACACGGCGTCGCCCGGATGGAGAGTGGGCGGCGGGCGGACCTGAGCCGTGGTCTTTTCCACGCTGCCGCCGATCGTCATCGTCGCCAGACCGACCGCGCGGAAGCAGGGCTGCATCAGAGCGGCCGTTTCGGGCGAGAGTCCGCTCAGCGTAAAGACGGGACGTAGGGGGCTGTAGGCGGTCGGTCCTCCCGAGTCGGCGATGTACTGCGGGGCCGGGGCTTCGGAAACGCGGTCGCCCACCTCCTGCATGTCCCCGGCCGGGGTGAAGCCGGCATAATGCACGGTTTCAAATTGCAGCAGCTGGTAACTCAAGGCGCCAACCAGCTTGCCGTCCACGTAAAGCGGGCTGCCGCTCATGCCGGCCACCGCGCCCATCTTTTGGACACGTGGATCGGTCAATTCACAAATTATCAACGATTTACCGGGACCCAACGCATTCTGAACAACCCCGGTGACGCGCACTTGAAACGGCTCCGGCCGCGTTCCCTGGAACACCGTCCACACCTCGCCGAACTCGCCCGACTTCACCTGGCTCAACGGCAGGATTTCCGCGGATACCGGCTGGGCGATCTGCGCGCCCAAATCCGCCCAACCCCCCGTCAGGCCAATCGCCAAGGCGGCCACGAATAGGCTGCCTCGGATTTTGGCGGTGGGTTTGACCATGGGATGAAGACTCCTGCCTGGAGGCTTATACCCTAGGGCACCTCAAGGCAAGGGATGTTCCCGCGTGAAACTACTGATCTGTGTCGGCCGACCATGAGCGCTTCCCGTCTATAGAGTTGTGATGGCCTTCGACAGCACCTCGCATGCCCGGTCGACCACGGAGTCGTCATGGGCCGTGCTGAGAAAAGCCGCCTCATAGGCGCTGGGTGCCAGAAACACTCCTCCGGCGAGCGCCGAGCGAAAGAACCGGGCGTACGTTTGGCCATCCGATGCCATGGCCGAGGCGAGGTCCCGAATCGGCTCCCGATTGAAGAATATCGAAAACATGGCGCCGAATTGGGGCACCTGGACCGGCAGGCCCTTGGCCCGGGCGGCGGCGAGCACCGCATCCCGGATCCGC
>CAZWMF010000049.1:0-12625 GCA_964634535.1 uncultured Opitutaceae bacterium
GCCAGAGTAGCTCAGTGGTAGAGCAGAGGACTCATAAGCCTTTGGTCGCCGGTTCAATCCCGGCCTCTGGCACCAATTACAATCAATGCCTTAGGAGATTATCTGAGATTCATTTTGTTTCGTCTGAGCCGTTTCTGGGCAACTCTTTGATTCTAAGGGCTGGTCGGCGTGGCAGCCGCTTCTCCAACCCGTCTTTGCCGCGGTGGGCGCCTTCTCCTTGCCGGCCGGCAGTGCCGATTCGGCCTTGGTGATCTCTCTTCCCCCCGGCAATTACTCGGCCCAAGTGACGAGCGCCAGCGGCGCCTCGGGCGAGGCCCTTGTGGAGATTTACGACGTTCCCTAGTGCGGCGGATCGTGCGGGCGTCCGAAATTCAGTAAAATCCGGCGACCGGGTGACGATGAGATGAGAGGCGAGTAATCGCTCCGTCCTGTCCAGAGTCCCCCGACTGTTTCTAACGCCGGTCGACCGCTTTGCGTCGCCCCGAGTCGATCGGTCCGAGACTTTTGGAAGATTTGACCGATCATTGAGATACTGAGAGCCTGAAACCGTCTCCTCCATGCTAACCTCCTTGGAGCGAACAGGCGCATGAAGCGACCGAACATCTGCCGGGCTCTCGGGCGGACGGCGCGAGCCGTGGGCCTCGCCGCGGCGCTGTTCGGCATTCGGGAGGGGCGGGCAACGACGGCGGCGGCGGTTCGAGCCCATTTCGACAACAGCGTTCGCCCGGTCAGCGCCTCCGCACGGGAAGCGGCGGCCGGCGGACCGCGGGCGTTCGTCAGCCGGACCGCGCTCACCAACGAGGAACAGGCGGCCGGGTTGGAAATCGGGGTGGCGCTGCCGATGCGCAACCTGGCCGAACTCAATCGCCGGTTGCAGGAGGGCGCGCTCATATCCCGGGAGGAAATGGCCGCCCGATACTGGCCGCTGCCGGCCGACTACCAGGCGGTGGCCGACTGGCTCACCCAACAGGGCCTGACCTTGACCCTGCGGGATCCCACGCGCCTGACGGTGTTTGCCCGAGGCAGCGTCGCCCGATTGGCGGGGGCGTTTCAGACGCAATTTGCCCGGGTCAAGTTGGACAATGCCGAATTCACCTCGGCCATCGGCGCTCCCCAGGTGCCGGTGGATATCGCCGGCCGAATTCTCGGGATCAACGGCCTCCAGCCGCACCTGCGGCCCCATCCGCATTCGCGGATCCTCAACCGGATGGCGGCATCCGTTCAGGGTTCGATCGGTTCGTTCGATGTCCGCTCGAGCGGTGCGCGCCTCCCCGTGAGCCCGTCGGCGCCGGCCTTGGCGGCCAATTCACCCTGGTTGGCGCTCGCCCGAGGCACGTCGAGCGCGCGGGGGAATTCGCCGGTGGCGCGCCCGCTCAGCGGCAGCGGGGCTACCGCCAGCGGCATCCTGGGCGACGCCCCTCCGTACTATCCGAGCGCGATCGCCGGCGCCTATCAACGGCCCGGAACCATGAGCGCCGCCGGCCAGAAGATTGGGATCGTGATCAGCACGTTCCCGGCCGCGAGCGACTTGGCGACTTTTTGGTCCAATACGGGATCCACCCCGGCCACGGTGGAGCAGGTTCAGGTCGTCCCCGGCACCCTGCCGGGATCGGCGACCGACGACTATGTCGAAGCGACCTTGGATGTCGAATGGAGCAGCGCGATGGCTCCGGGCGCCACCATCCGGGTTTACGCCACGCAGTCGCTGGCGTTCGTGAACATCGACGAGGCCTACCAGCAGATCTATGCCGATTTGGCGGCCAATCCAGGGCTACTGCAGATGTCCTGCAGTTTTGGGGCTCCCGAAACCGAGGTGTCCGTGTCGCAGTTGATGACCGATTCGCAGTATTTTGCGAACCTCGCGAGCGCCGGCGTCACGATCTTCGTGTCCTCGGGCGACGGCGGATCGAACCCCTACGGCAAACTGCAGGTGGAAACGCCGTCGAGCGATCCCAACGTGACAGCGGTCGGAGGCACCTCGCTGAACCTCGACCCGACCACCGGGGCGGTGACCTCCGAATCAGCGTGGGTCGGCGGCGGCGGCGGCAAGAGCGCGGTATTCAATCGCGCCCTCTGGCAAACCGGACCCGGCGTGCCCGCGGGCTCGGCCCGTCTCGTTCCCGACGTCGCGGCCGTGGCCGACCCGTACACCGGGGTGTATGAATACCTCAATGGGCGGGTGGTGCAGATCGGCGGAACCAGCGTGAGTTCGCCCGTGTGGGCGGGCTTTTGCGCGTTGATCAACGCCGTGCGCACCAGTTCGGGCAAGGGTTCGATCGGGCTGCTCGGGCCCTATGTCTATCCGTTGATCGGGAAAACCAGTTTTCGCGATATCGTCACGGGCGACAACGGGGCGTATGCGGCGGGCGTCGGCTTCGATATGTGCACCGGCGTGGGCGTGCCCAACGTCGGCACCTTGGCCCAAAACCTGGCCGCGCTGCCGGCCCTGCCGATCATCACGAGCCCGGCCGCGCCGACCGGGACTGAGAATCTGGCGTTCACCTATCAAATCAGCGCTACGAACGGCCCGACGAGCTATGGCGCGACCGGCCTGCCGGCCGGCCTGTCGGTCGACCCGGCGACCGGATTGATATCGGGTACGCCGGGGACCAGCGGCGTGTTTCCGATCGGCCTGTCGGCGACCAACGCCAACGGGACCGGAACCGCCACGATCACGCTGACGATCGGGGTTCTGCCGGTCCTCACGGGCAATTTGAGCGCTTCGACGGCTCTCGGCATGTACTTCAGCTACGCGATCACCGCAACCAATAGCCCGACGAGTTATGCGGCCACCGGCCTGCCGGCCGGCCTGTCCGTGAACCCCTTAACGGGATTGATCTCGGGAATTCCAACGGCCGACGGACTGTATTCGGTCACGCTATCGGCGACCAATCTGAACGGGACCGGCACGGCCACGCTCAACCTGGGCGTCGCCACCGGACAACAGACCTACACCGACTATGCCATCTCCGGCTACGTGGGCGCGTGCAGCTTCGGAAGCGTCGATGGGACGGGCAACGCCGCCCGGTTCAATTTCGGGTATCAATTCGCGCCGAGTTGGTTCTTTCTCGCCTTTGGCTGCCAGGTGGCGGTCGACGCCGCGGGGAACGCGTACGTCGCGGACACGGGCAACGACACGATCCGGGAGATCACTCCCGCGGGGGTGGTGTCGACCTTGGCGGGTTTGGCCGGACAATCCGGAAACGCGGACGGCACCGGCAGCGCCGCGCGGTTCTCGATTCCGCGAAGCGTGGCGGTGGACGCCAATGGGACGGTCTACGTCGCCGACGCCGGCAATGACACGATCCGGGCAATCAGCCCGACCGGCGTCGTGCGGACTCTGGCCGGTCTGGCCGGCACGTCGGGCAGCGCCGACGGGACAGGCGGCGCGGCCCGCTTTGACGCGCCGAGCGGACTCGCGGTGGATGCGAACGCCAACCTCTATGTCGCCGACGCCGGCAATTCCACGATCCGCACGGTCAGCCCGGGGGGCGTCGTTCACACCCTGGCCGGCGTGGCCGGCACCACGGGCAGCACGGATGGACTGGGCAGCGCCGCGACCTTCAACGGTCCCGTCGGCCTGACCGTGACTGCGAACGGCATCCTTTACGTCGCCGACACGGGCAATCACACCATTCGCGCAATCACGCCGGCCGGCCTGGTCAGCACGCTGGCCGGCACGGCGGGCAACTACGGGAGCGCGGACGGCACGGGCAGCGCGGCGCTGTTCAACAGTCCGATGGGCCTGACCGTGGACCCGAGCGGCAATGTGTGGGTCGCCGACACCTTCAATTACACCATTCGGGAAGTCACGCCGGCCGGCGTCGTGACCACGGTCGCCGGGTCGCCGGGAGACTATGGCAGCACGGATGGATTTGGGATGAGTGCGCAATTTCTCTGGCCGCAAGGCGTCGCGTTCGATGCCGGCGGGAACCTCGTGATCACGGACGGCGGCAACGATTCGGTGCGCCGGCTCGCGCCGAATGGGCTCGTCTCCACCTTCGCCGGGACCGCCAACGCCCACGGCAGCGCCGATGGCACGGTGGGCGCCCGCCTCGACTTTCCGACGGGCGTGGGCGTCGACTCCGGAGGCAACGCCTGGATCGGCGACACGGCGAACAATACCGTGCGCTCGGTTCTCGCGGGCGGGGTGGTTTCGACGATCGCGGGCAACGCCCCGCACACCGGCCAGTTGAATCCCGGCGCTCTCGTCCAGCCGGTGGGCGCGGCGGTGGATGCGACCGGCAACGCCTATGTCGCCGATTCTTGGGACAGCGTCATTCAAAAGATCACGCCGGCCGGGGTCGTCACGGTATTCGCCGGTTCTCTGGGCAATCCGGGCAGCGCCGATGGGGCGGGCAGCGCGGCCAGTTTCGACGATCCGCTCGGCGTGGCGGTGGATGCGAGCGGCAACCTCTACGTGTCCGACGCGGGCAACAACACCGTGCGCAAAATCACCCCGGCTGGGGTCTGCACCACCTTGGCCGGATTGGCCGGCAATGTGGGCAGCGCCGACGGCCTGGGCAGCGCGGCGCAGTTCAGCCAACCCTGGGGCCTCGGGGTGGATGCGGTCGGCAACGTCTATGTCGCCGACTCGGGCAACGGCACGATCCGCGAGATCACGCCGGCCGGAGCGGTCACGACGCTCGCGGGCCGGCCCGGCAGTTTGGGATCGAGCGACGGAGCCGGCGCTTTGGCCCAATTCAATTTTCCGACCGGCCTGGCCGTGGATGGGAGCGGCAACGTCTTCGTCTCGGATCCCGGCAATCTCACGATTCGCATGATCACGCCGGCCGGCCTGGTGACGACGCTCGCCGGCTCGTCCGGCGCGAGCGGCTCCGTCGATGGCACCGGCGCCGGCGCCCTCTTTGGGGCGCCCTATGGCATCGCGGTGGATGGTCGCGGCACGGTCTATATCGTCGACAGCGTCAACGACACCCTGCGCCGGGGCATCGCGTTGCCCTTGCCCGTCATCACGAGTGCCCTTTCGGCCGCGGCTACCGCAGGCCAACCGTTCACCTACCAGATCGCCGCGACCGAATATCCGACGAGTTTCGCCGCCGCGGGCCTGCCGCCCGGCCTGACGCTCAATCCGACAACGGGGTATATTTCCGGAACGGCGCCGGCGAGCGGAACCTATTCGGTCGGACTGGCGGCCATCAACGCGGGCGGCGCTGGATCGGCCACCCTGACCCTCACGGTCGCGGCGGCCGCGCCCCAGATCACGAGCGAACTCAGCGCCTACGCGACATCCGGGCAGTCCTTTACCTACGCGATCGCCGCAAGCTACGGCCCGACGAACTTCGCCGCCTCCGGCCTGCCGCCCGGCCTCTCAATCGGATCGGCCACCGGGGTGATCTCCGGAATTCCGACGGGCAGCGGAACCTATGCGGTCACTCTGACCGCGAGCAACGCCGCCGGCACGGCGACTGCGACGCTGACGCTCACGCTCCTGGGCCCGTCCAATTCCGTGGCCTATGTCTTTTCGACCTGGGCGGGCCAGACGAGCATCGGCAGCACCGACGCTGCGGGTACCGCCGCCCGCTTCGCCACCCCCCGCGGCGTGGCGGTGGATGCCGGGGGCAATATCTTCGTGGCCGACGAACAGAATTGCACGATCCGCAAAATCTCGCCGGGGGGCGTGGTCCGCACGCTGGCGGGCGCGCCCGGCTCGCCGGGCAGCGCGGACGGTTCGGGCAGCACGGCCCAGTTCGACTTTCCACAAGGCGTGGCGGTCGACGCCGCCGGCACAGTCTATGTCGCCGACTCCAATGGCTGCACGATCCGAAAAATCAGCCCGGCCGGCGTCGTCAGCACGCTGGCCGGCACTCCCTACAGCGTGGGGAGCGCCGACGGCCCCGGCAGCGCGGCCCGCTTTCACTATCCCCAGGCCGTCGCGGTGGACGCGAGCGGCAATATCTACGTGGCCGATTCCGGCAATGACACCATCCGCGTCATCACCCCGGCCGGCTTGGTCAGCACCCTGGCGGGCACGGCCGGCTCCGCGGGCAGCGCCGACGGATCGGGCGGAGCCGCCTTGTTCAACAATCCGCAGGGCCTGGCCGTGGATAGCGCCGGCACCGTCTTGGTCGCCGATTCCGGCAACGACACGATCCGCGCGGTGACCCCGGCGGGCGCGGTCAGCACCCTGGCCGGCTTGGCCGGCACCTATGGCGCCGGGGATGGCGCGGGCAGCGCGGCCAGTTTCGGCTACCCGGGCGGCGTGGCGGTGGACGCGAACGGCACGGTGTATGTGGCGGACACCTACAATGCCACGGTGCGCGCCATCACCCCGGCCGGCGTCGTCCGCACGCTGGCCGGCACCCGGTATACCCGGGGCGCCGGCGACGGCCTGGCCGGGGCCGCCACCTTCAATAGTCCGCAGAGCCTGGCGGTGGATGGAAGCGGGCGGGTGTACGTGGCCGACAGCGGCAACAACGCGATCCGGGAGATCACCCCGGCCGGCGCGGTGAGCACCCTCGCCGGGTTGCCCAACGCCACCGCCGCGGTGGATGGCACGGGCAGCGCCGTCCGCTTCTATTATCCGGAGAGCGCCGCCGTGGACGCGAACGGCAATGTCTACGTGGCCGACACCGACAATTTCACGATCCGCAAAATCACGCCGGCCGGCGTCGTTTCCACGCTGGCGGGCGGGCCGGGCAAATCGGGCAGCGCGGACGGGCTCGGCGGCGCGGCCCGCTTCTCCTACCCGGAGGCGGTGGCGGCCGACGCGCTCGGCAATCTCTACGTCGCCGACACCGACAACGACACGATCCGGAAGATCACGCCGGCGGGTCTCGTCAGCACGCTCGCCGGCCAGCCCGGCATGACCGGCCTGGCGGACGGGGCCGGCACGAGCGCAAGTTTCGCCAACCCGCGCGGCGTCGCGGTGGATGGCGGCGGCAACGTCTACGTCGCCGACACCGGCAACGGCTCGATCCGCGAAATCACCCCGGCCGGCGTCGTCAGCACCCTGGCCGGCGGCGCGGCCCGCTTCGCGCAACCACAAGGGGTGGCGGTCGACGGCAGCGGCAATGTCTTCGTCGCCGACACGAACGATCAGACGATCCGGGAGATCACGCCGCAGGGCGTGGTCAGCATCCTGGCGGGCACTTCCGGCGTCGGCGGCAACGCCGACGGCGCCGGCACCGCGGCGCGCTTCAACTATCCGCAGGCGGTGGCGGTCGACGGCAGCGGCAACGTCTACGTCGCCGACACCGACGCTCAGACGATCCGCGAGATCACGCCGCAGGGCGTGGTCAGCACGCTGGGAGGCCTGGCCTTCACTTCGGGCAGCGCGGACGGGGCGGGCGGAGCGGCCCGCTTCGACTATCCCGAGGGGATCGCCGTGGCCGCCAACGGCAATATCTTCGTGGCGGATTCGAATAACAATGAGATCCGCCTCGGCCTGCTGCAGGCCAGCGGAACGCCGCCGGCGATCGCGAGCGCCTTGACGGCGAGCGCCGCCGTCGGAACGCCGTTCAGTTACCAAATCGCAGCGACCAACGCTCCGACCGGCTTCGGTGCGAGCGGGCTGCCCGCCGGACTTACGGTGGATCCGACGACCGGCGCCATCACCGGCACGCCGACCGGCGCCGGCGGCGCGAGCGTGACCCTGGCCGCGACGAATGCCTCCGGGACCGGCAGCGCCGTTTTGACCCTCACGATCCTGAGCGCGCCCGCGATCGCGAGTAGCCTGAGCGCTTCGGCGACGGCGGGCCAGTGGTTCAGCTACCAAATCGCGGCGACCAACGAACCGACCAGTTTCGGCGCGACCGGGCTGCCCGGCGGATTGACCGTGGATCCGACGACCGGCGCCATCACCGGAACGCCGACGAGCGCCGGCAGTGCGAGCGTGACCCTGGTGGCGACGAACGGCGCCGGCACGGGCACGGCCACCTTGACGCTCACTGTCGTCGGTCCGCCGGTTCCCGTGATCACGAGCGGTCTCGGCGAAACGGTGACCGTCGGGTTGCCGTTCGGCTATCAGATCACGGCGACCGAGGGGCCGACCGGCTACGGGGCGACCGGGCTGCCGCCCGGCCTCGCGATCGATCCGGCGACGGGGTGGATTTCCGGCACGCCCACCGCCGCGGGTAGTTCGACCGTGACCCTGGCGGCGACGAACCTGGGGGGCACGGGAACCGCGACGCTGACGCTCACGGTCGCCAACCCGCCGGCTCCGGCGATCACGAGCACCTTGTACGCCACCGCGGCCATGGGACTGCCGTTCACCTATCAAATTGCGGCGACCAACAATCCCACCTCGTACGGCGCCTCCGGGCTGCCCAACGGACTGACGCTCAATCCGACGACGGGCACCATCACGGGCACGCCCACCGCTGCCGGGTATTCCACGGTGACTCTTTCGGCCACGAACGCCGGCGGCACGCAGACGGCCCTCCTGGATCTCGTCGTCCTGGGCCCGCCGGCCATCACGAGCAGTCGGGTCGTCACCGCCTGGATTGGTCAGCCCTTCAGCTACACGGTCGCGACCGCCTACCCGGCGACGAGTTTTACGGCCACGGGCTTGCCGGCGGGGCTGACCATCGATCCGACCACCGGCGTGATTTCCGGCACGCCGACCGCGGTAGGAACCACCCCGGTGACGGTGTCGGCCACGAATGTGTTGGGCACCCAGACGGCGACCGTGACGCTGACCGTCGCCGGATCGTGGTATGTCTTTTCAACCCTGGCCGGCCAGTCGGCCAACGGAGCGATCGATGGAGTCGGCAGCGCGGCCCGCTTCAACAATCCGAAAGGCGTGGCGGTGGACTCCGCCGGCAATCACTACATCGCCGACTCCGGAAACTGCACGATCCGCAAGATCACGCCCGCCGGCGTGGTCAGCACCGTGGCCGGCTTGGCCGGTAAATTCGGAAGCGCGGACGGCACCGGCAGTGCGGCCCGCTTCAGCAGCCCGCAGGGCCTGGCCGTGGATGCGAGCGGCAACATTTACGTCGCCGACACCAATAATTCCACGATTCGCGCAATCACCCCGCAGGGCGTGGTCAGCACGCTCGCGGGCGCGGCGGGCGCGACCGGCAGCGCGGACGGGACGGGCAGCGCAGCCCGCTTCTACTTCCCGCAGGGCGTGGCCGTGGATGCGGGCGGCACGATCTATGTCGCCGATACGCAAAACCAGACGATCCGCAAGATCACGCCGGCCGGCATCGTGGGCACCTTGGCGGGCACCGCGGGCTCCTCGGGCAGCGCGGACGGTTCGGGCAGCGCGGTCCGCTTCGATTCACCCCAAGGCCTGGCCGTGGACGCGAACGGCAATATTTACATCGCGGACTCGGGCAATGAGACGATCCGGGAACTCACGCCGGCCGGCGTCGTCAGCACGCTGGCCGGTTTGCCCGGCAGCTATGGCAACGCCGACGGTGCCGGCAGCGCGGCCCGCTTTGGCTTCCCGGGCGGCGTCGCGGTCGACGCCAGTGGCCGCCTCTACGTCGCCGACACCGACAACGGGGCGATCCGCGAACTCACGCCGGCCGGCGTCGTCACCACCCTGGCCGGCACACCCTTCGCCCGGGGCAGCGCCGACGGCATCGGCACCGCCGCCCGCTTCGACGATCCGCAAGCCGTGGCGGTGGACGCGAACGGGACGGTTTGCATCGCCGACAGCGGCAACGCGACCATTCGGGCCATCACGCCGTCCGGGTCGGTCAGCACGCTGGCCGGCTTGCCCGGTCCCAACGAAAACTTGGATCGGACGGGCAGCGCCGCCCGTTTCTTTGGTCCGCAAGGGGTGGCGGCCGATTCCGGCGGCGCGGTCTACGTCGCCGACTCCAACGACGAAACGATCCGCAAGATCAGTCCCGGCGGAGTCGTCACGACCCTGGCCGGCCTGGCCGGGACGTCGGGCAGTGCGGACGGGGTCGGCACCGCGGCGGGCTTCTCCAACCCGCAGGGCGTGGCCGTGGATGCGAGCGGCACGGTCTACGTGGCCGACAGCTACAACCAGACCATCCGCAAGATAACCCCGGCCGGGCTCGTCAGCACCTTGGCCGGATTGGCCGAAAACTCCGGGAGTGCGGACGGCCCGGGCACCACGGCCCGCTTCAACGATCCGGAGGGCATCGCCATCGATGCGAGCGGCAATCTCTATGTCGCCGATTCCAATAATCAGACGATCCGCAAGATTACGCCGGCCGGACTCGTCAGCACCTTGGCCGGCCAGGCCGGAACCTCGGGTAGTGCGGACGGGGCCGGCACCGCGGCCGGATTCTACTATCCCCACGGCCTGGCCGTGGATGCGAACGGCAATGTCTACGTCGCCGACACCGAGAACAGCACGATTCGGCTGATCACGCCGGAAGGCGAGGTCAGCACGCTGGCCGGCGCGGTGGGGTCGCCCGGCGTCGCCGATGGCACCGGCGCCGCGGTTCGCTTTGACTATCCGCAGGGCGTGGCGGTGGACGCCGGCGGCACCGTTTACGTCGCCGACTCGGGCGGCGAAACGATTCGCGTGATCACCCCGGACGGGTCCGTCAACACCCTGGCCGGCCTGGGGGGCTACACCGGCACCGCCGACGGCTCCGGCAACACGGCCCGCTTCGACTTTCCCGAGGGAATCGCCGTGGGGGCGAACGGCAACCTCTACGTGGCGGACACGAACAACGACGAAATCCGCCTGGGTGTCCTGGAGGCGGTGGGCACGCCTCCGGCACCGGCTATCTTCAGTGGCGCAACCGCGACCGGCTTGCCGGGGCAGGCGTTTGCTTATCAAATCGCGGCGGCCAACGCCCCGACCAGCTTCGATGCGACCGGACTGCCCGCCGGTTTGTCGGTCGATCCATCGAGCGGAATCGTCTCCGGAACACCTACGACCTCGGGCAACTACCCGGTGACCGTGTCGGCGACCAACGCCGGGGGTACGGGCACGGCCACGTTGATCATCGTCGTCCTCGGCCCGCCCGCCATCACGAGCAATCCAAGCGCTGCAGCGGTCGCGGGCCAATCCTTCACCTTTCAAATAGCGACCGCCTACAGTTCGGCGAGCTTCACGGCCACGGGACTGCCGGCCGGGCTCGCGGTGGATCCGGCGACCGGCTTGATATTCGGCACACCCACGGCCGCGGGCCTATCCATCGTAACGCTTTCGGCCACGAACGCGGTGGGCACGGCGACGGCCACCCTGACGCTGACCGTCTCCAATATCTATGTGTTTTCGACCTGGGCGGGGCAAACCGCAATCGGCACCGCGGATGGCGCGGCCAGCTTGGCCCGCTTCACCAGTCCTCGTGGCATCGCAACCGACCTGAGCGGCAATATCTACGTCGCCGATTACATGGCCAGCACGATTCGCAAGATCACGCCCGCCGGTGTGGTCAGCACCCTGGCCGGCCTGGCCGAGATGGCCGGTGACACCGACGGAACCGGAAGCGTGTCCCGTTTTGACTATCCGCAAGGACTCGCCGTCGACGCCGGCGGCAACGTCTATGTCGCCGATTCGAGCGCCTGCACGGTTCGCAAGATCACGCCCGCCGGAGTGGTCAGCACAATGGCCGGCACCGCCTATAGCGCGGGCAGCGCCGACGGCCCGGGCAGCGCGGCCCGCTTCCATTATCCCCAGAACGTCACGGTGGACGCCAGCGGGAACGTGTACGTCGCCGACACGCAAAACGATTCGATCCGCAAAATTACCCCGACTGGGCTCGTCACCACGTTGGCGGGTACGGCGGGCAACGCGGGCAGCGCGGATGGGTCGGGCAGCGCGGCCAGTTTCAACAACCCGCAAGGTTTGGTTGTGGACGCTGACGGCATCGTGTACGTCGCCGACTCGCAAAACGACACGATCCGCAAAATCACTCCCGCCGGTCTCGTCACCACGCTGGCGGGGTTGGCCGGAGCCTCGGGCTATGCCGACGGCACCGGCAGCACGGCCCGTTTCAGCAGTCCGACCAGCCTGGCGATCGACCCGACCGGCGCGATTTGCGCGGCGGATTCGGGTAGCGCGACCATTCGCCGGATTACACCGGCCGGCGCGGTCAGCACCGTGGCCGGAACGCCGTATGGGCCGGGCAACCGGGACGGCCCGGCCAGCACGGCCAGCTTCGACTATCCCCTGGGCGTCGCGGTGGACGGGAATGGCCTGATCTATGTCGCCGACACGAGCAATGAATCGATCCGGACGATCACCCCGGCCGGCCAGGTCAGCACGCTGGTCGGCCTGGTGAATGCCAACGGCAGTCTGGATCTGAAGGGCACCGCGGCCCGATTCTTTAGTCCGGGCGGTGTGGCGGCGGGCGCCGGCGGCACGGTGTATGTGGCCGACACCAACAATCACACCATCCGGCAAATCGCGCCGGACGGGGCTGTGTCCACGCTGGCCGGCGCGGCCGGCAGCAGTGGCAGCGTGGACGGGCCCGGCAGCATCGCCCGTTTCGCCGACCCCGAGGGCCTGGCGGTCGATACCAACGGGAACGTCTACGTCGCCGATAGCAGCGCGAACACGATTCGCGAAATCACGCCGGCCGGTGTCGTCAGCACGCTGGCCGGTCACGCTTTCATTGTGGGCCGCGCCGACGGAACCGGCAGCGCGGCCGACTTCAATTATCCTCGCGGGATCGCGGTCGATCAAGCCGGCACTGTGTTTGTCGCCGATACCGACAACCAC
>CAZWMF010000050.1:0-12591 GCA_964634535.1 uncultured Opitutaceae bacterium
ACGTTGTACTCGGTGAGGGCGGCGCCGATCCGCAGCTTGGCGTCGTCCTGGCGCGTCGACCGGTTCTTGAGAAAGTCGATCACGTCGGAGCCCTGGGCCGCATTGCGGAAGTAGTTGCCGATGGTCGGCTCGAGCACCTGCGTCACCAAATTGAGCATCGAGCCGAACCGGGCGATCACCTTGGGCGCGTCGTCCCGGGGAATGTGGATGATTTGCGCAACGTCCAGGTTGAATTTGAACCCATCGGACGAGCGCACCGTGATGGTCGAGAGATTTTCGTCGAGCTTGTGGGCCTCGCTCTTCCCGTCGGCCCAGTTGAGCACCACGTTGGCCGTGGGCACGACCTCCACCTTGTGGGTGCGCGGGTTGATTGGATACTTGCCCGGATCGAGCGGCTCGATCCACACGCCCTTCTGTCCTCGCCGCACGAGATTGCCATGCTTGAAGTTGTCGCCGGTGACGTCGACACCGGGTTGGCCGACATAGGCGATGACGACGCCGACGTGGGCGATGGGCACTTCCGTCATCTCCACAATTTCGACGGTGGCGAAAAGCGGATTCAGGAAATACCGGCCGGCGTTCAGCACCTGCTCCTGCACTCCCTTGAATCCGCCCCGATCGATGAACGTCTGGGCGTCCTGAAAGAGGTTGTGCCCTTCGATCTCGTGGCCGGCGATCTCTCCGCTCGGCAGGGGGGCGCCCTCCCGCGTGGTCAGGATGCCGATGGTGTTGTCCTCGATCTCCGTCGCCTTCTCCTCGCGGACGGTGAAGAGCGAGGTGTTGATCCGATAGGTGCCGGGCGGGATGACCTGCAGCTGGGGACCGCGCTCGCCGCCGTTCAGAAAGGCTCGGGCATTTTGGAACGCGTCGCAGGGCGTGCTCTTGGCGAGCACCCGGCCGGAGGGCAGCGGCGTGCCGTCGCGGGCCTCGACCACACCGATGCAGTTCTCCCGAATCGTGATGAATTTTACCGCCGAGATCTGATATTGCCACGGCCAGAGGCCGAAGTGGACCCCGGGCGCCAGCGTATCGGCTTGGTAGCCGGCCTCGCCCTGCAGGGCGATAATGGCGCCGTCGGGTAGCGTCCGATGGCTGCCGACGAGCACATACTTCTTGTAAACGACGCCCACGCTGTCCCCCGGGATGATGACCACCCCGAAGATTCGGAGCAGGAATTTATAGCAGATCAGCGCGAGGAGCAGCAGGACGACGATAGCCGCCGGCAGGGCCAGGGAGGGGTTCATGGGGTAGACGCTTCCTATTGAGATTAATCAGGAGACTGTGGCCATGGCTACTGCATCGGCCGGTAAAAGGCTAATCAAAAACGGCCGCATCGCGTTGACCAATCCAGATTTGCCGCAAAACGCGGAGAGCCCGATGGCGATTGGGCCGGGGCGCGGGCACCGGATTCACCAGATTTCGCGATGGATCCCGGGGAGCATCGGGCCTCGGAGTCGCGTTCCGTCCGTCCAGGGCCCTTCGGATTCTTCCGCCGCGCGCCGGCCATTCGCGAGTCGCAAATGTCCGGTCCGGCTCCAAGGCTATGGTTGTGAAAACTAGCCGCCCTGTGCCGCCCGGAGCACTTTGGATCGGATTGATCGGCCTCGCCGGCGCCACCGCGGTGTTTTTTACAGCCAAGCCCGCGCCGGCAAATCCGCTCGGGTATGATCCCCAGGACACCAAAATGTATTTGCTGAGGATGGAGCAGATCGGCGGGCGGGCGAACGTCTTCGCCACCGAGATCCAACAGGGCTTTATCGCCCTTTGGCATGGCCGAACGCTGGCCTTTACGATCGCCTTCCTCTCCCTGGCCGCGGCGGCCGCGTTTTGGTTTATCGCCACCCATCCGTTTCCCAGCGAAGCGGAAGCCGAACAAATCGCCCGGACGCTCGGGGTTCGTCGCGGCCGCCCCGATCCCCGGGGACCGACCGCCAAATCCGATCCACCTTAAGCCGGAGACGGCCCGGGCCCACAGCCGGCGTGGTGCGCCTGGGGACCGATCGGCAGAAGCTGGAACGCGGGGACGCCGCAAGCCGGCTTCATACACGCACGCCGCCGCGTTATACGGTTGAGCCCGATCGGATCCATCGTTTAGGTCGTCCTTCGCGCAACGAGCCCCGAACCCCGGGCCCGTTCGCCGATTTGGTCGTGCCGCCTACCCCACCCGCCCCCCCTGCTTCGACTCCGCCGTCGGAGCCCGACCATCCCGGGTCGCCGACCGACCTCACACGACGGACGGCCCTGAAGATCGTGGCCGTCGGCACCCTGGGCGCGGCCGCCGGAGCGGGTTCGACCGCGTGGTTGACCGGCTTGGACCGGCCGGCGTCGCCGCGTTATCTCTTCTTTACCGAAACCGAAGCAGTCCGACTGATCGCGATCTGCGAACAGCTTATCCCGCGCGACGACACCCCCGGGGCGACCGATGTCGGGGTGATCGACTATATCGACCGCCAACTCGTGGGCGCGCTCGCGCGTTTTCAGTCGAGCTACCGCCGCGGGCTCGACTCGTTCGACCGGACAAGTCTCGCCCTCGACCACGGTCCGTTTGAACACCTCACCTTCGAGCGGCAGACGGCGGCGCTGCGCCGCCTCGAGGCAGGTGCCGTGCCGTCGGAGTTTTGGACCGATCCTTCGGCCCAGGCGTTCTTCGAATTGGTCCTGGACCATACCCGCCAGGGTTTCTACGGAAGTCCCCGCCACGGCGGCAACCGCAACTACGCCAGTTACCGAATGCTGGGCCTGGCCTACCCCAACGTGATCGGACGCAATCCCGGTGTAGCCACCGGCGCCTGAATTCCCGCCATGCCGTTGCCCCGGGTCAATGCGGTCATCGTCGGCGCCGGCGCCGGCGGCGGAATCGTGGCCAAGGAGCTGGCCGAGGCCGGCCTGAGCGTGGTCGTGCTCGAGCGCGGCGACTGGGCCCGCTACGACGCCCATAACGACGACGAGTTGGCGTCCCAACGCACGCCGGTCCTGGGCAACCCTTACGGTCCCGACGACCGCCATTATCGCCGGGTGGTCGTCGACGCCGACGGATCCACGAGCGTGGTTCGCCCGAGCGAGGGCGCCTACGGGAACAACGCCGGCTGCGTCGGGGGCGGCACGGTGAGCTTTGGCGCCATGGCCTGGCGCTTCATGCCCCAGGATTTCCGGATGCTCTCGACCTATGGCGAGGTCCCGGGCTCGACGCTCGCCGACTGGCCGATCAGCTACGAAGACCTGGAGCCGTACTACGAGAAGGCCGAGTATGAGGTCGGCGTCTCGGGCGACGCCACCGCCAATCCATTCGCCGGCCCGCGCAAAAAGCCGTACCCGATGCCGGCGTTCCCCTTCAACCGCGAAGGCCGGCGCGTCGTGGAAACCACCCGTCGGATGGGGCTGCACCCATTTCCCATTCCGATGTTGCGCAATTCGGTGCCGTACGCCGGCCGGCCGGCCTGCATCCACATGCGCTCCTGCGTCGGTTTCGCCTGCCCGATCAACGCGAAGTCCGGCACGCAAAACACGGTGCTGCCCCGGGCGCTCGCGACCGGCCAGTGCACGCTGCGCACCGGCAGCGTCGTCGCCGAAATCATGGTCGACGACCGCGGCCGGGCGCGCGGGGTCCATTACTTCGACGCGGAGGGCCGCGCTCAGGAGCAGCCCGCCGATTTGGTCGTGGTCTCGGCTTCGGCCACCGAGACGGCCCGCCTGCTCCTGAATTCAAAATCGCGCCGCTTTCCCCAGGGCGCCGGCAACAACCACGATTGGGTGGGCCGCAATCTGCAAGGGCATGGCTATGTCGGAGCCTTGGGCCTCTCGGAAGAGGAGGTCTACGAGGAAGCCGGCCCGGGGGCGACGGTGGCCTTCTGCGATTTCAACCACGGCAATGCCGGGGTGGTCGGCGGCGGCCTGCTCGCCAACGAATTCATCACCCTGCCCTATCTCTTCTGCGGCCTGCGGCCTCCCGGGGAACCGCGCTGGGGAAAGGCGCACAAGGACTTCCAACGCCATTACTACAAGCGCGTCCTTCGCCTTTATGGCCCCGTCCAGGAAATGCCCAATTTCTCCGCCCGCGTGACGCTGGACCCGTCGGTGACCGACGCCTGGGGCATCCCGGTTTGCCGCCTATCCGGCACGCGGCACGCGCGCGACCGCGAGACGGGGGAATTCTTATCCAAGAAAGCCGAGGCCGTCATCCGGGAAATGGGCGCCTTTCGCACCTGGCGCCAAGGGCTGGGACCCGGGTTGAGCGGCGGACAACATCAGGCGGGCACCTGCCGGATGGGCAACGATCCGGCCACATCGGTCACCAATCGATACGGCCAGGTCCATGAGATCGACAACCTGTTCATCGCCGACGGCAGCCTGCACGTGAACAACGGCGGCTTCAATCCCGCCCTGACCATCATGGCCCTGGCTTTTTGGGTGTCCGACCACATCAAGGCCGGCTGGACCGGAGGAAGGGAAGCATGACCCGGCGCCGCCGCGTTCAGATTGCCGGCGCGATCGCGCTCTATCTGGGCGGATTCCTGGTGGCCAGCACGGTCGGGAGTCTGGGCTATTTCCACTTCGGATCGCCCGACCGCACCTGCGCGTCCTGCCATGAAATGGCCGGCGCCCACGCCACCTGGGCGGACTCGGCCCATCGCACCCTCCACTGCCGGGATTGCCACGGCGGCACTTTGACGCTGGATCTCCACGCCTTGCAGGCGCACGCCAATCGCGCCATCCGGCATTTCACCCGGCTGCCGGACGACCCGATTCGACTCAAGGAGACCGATGTGTTGCGCGTGAATGCGGCCTGCCAGAAATGCCACCCGCAAGCCTTCGCCGATTGGCAAAGCGGTGGGCACTCGGCCACCTACGCAAGCGTGTTGCTGGTGACTGCCCGCGCTCATCCCGGCCGGCTCGCGCCGGATTGCCTGCGCTGCCACGGCATGTTCTTCGACGGTAATATCGAGGACCTGGTCGCGGCCGGCTCGCCCTCCAATCCATGGTCGCCCTTGGATCCGGTCCATGCCGTCCAGCCGGCTATGCCGTGCCTGGCCTGCCATCAAGTCCACACCATGGCGGATGCGGCCAAACCCCCGCACCTCTACTCCCGACACGAGCACGCTTATTTTTCCGCCAGCCTCCTGCCCGACCCGCACATCATGCAGGGCGACCGGCTCGTGCCGGTATCATCGGACCCCCGGCAACGGCTCTGCGTCCAGTGCCACGCTCCGACGGCGTCGCGCCAGCTCGGCTCCGGCGATGACCGCACGCCGGCGGGCGTGCATGCCGGCCTGAGCTGCATGGACTGCCACGCCCGGCACTCCAATTCGACGCGCGGGTCGTGCGCCGCATGCCATCCGGGCAGTTCGCACTGCGGCATTGCGGTGGAGCAGATGGACACGACGTTCCGGTTCCCGCTCAGTCGGCACAACATCCACACGGTGGCCTGCGGTGATTGCCACGACGGCCAGCGGCCGGTGCGGCATTGATCGGTTGGCGCCGTCCAGCAAAGCTGGCCGCCTCCGTTCTCCCGGCTGCACCAGGCCCAGATCCGAGCGACACAGTCCTAGAGCATTTTCAAGAAAACTGTGGCCGTTCCGAATGCTGTCTCTCAGAGGGCGATGACCTGCAAATGACGGCTACAGTCCGACTGAAACTGCTCTAGTCGATCGGTTGGCCCGCCGCATCCCGTGTTTCGGGGACCAGGCCCCGGTCGTCAGGACCAGCAACCGATCAGCTCTAAACCTGGCGGGCGCGCGATGGGCCTCGCCGTCACCCGGATATCTCATGAAAACGGCCAACGATCGCTCGGAGCGCCGAGCAGAAAAGACCGCGAGCGACCGCGGTGGGCTTTCCAACCCATCGAAACGAGCCCAAGGCCTCTTATGCCCAAGCGGTTCGGGCGAGATTTGGCGGATTCTCGTGAAATATCCGGGTCAACCCGGTAATTCTCGAACTACCCCGGCAATCCTCCAAAAAAAAACCGCCCAAGATCGGGGAACGAATCCCCGCCTTGGGCGGCTTGGAAAAAGCGAGCTGGTTAGCAGCTGGCGGCGATCCGCCGGCGCAGTCCGAGCAGCGGGAGCAGTCCCAGGCTCAGCAGCAGCATCGTGGGCGCGGTCTCCGGGGCGGTGGACGCGCCGAGGTCTTCGACGTCGACACCCGTCAGATTGCTGTAACCGGGATCCTGGCGGATACCGAGCGTCAGAGCCGTGCTTGAACTGGTGGCCATTGGATCGATGGTGATCTTCTGCCACTGGTCGACGGTGAATGCACCGAGCGAGTCGGTCCAGGTTCCGACCGTCGTCACCACGTTACCGGCACCATCATGCCAGTCGAACACCGTCGTACCGCCCCAGATCGCCTGGTAATCGGAAACGACGCCTTCAACCGGGTCCACCCAGAAGCTGATCGAGTATTCGTCGCCCGAGGTCGTCGCCAAGTTCTGCGTCAGGAAACGGTCGCCGCCGACCGCGCCTTCGTGCCAGGCATTCTGACCCGAAGGTCCAACGCCAATCGAGACCGAGGTATAGCCGCCGGTGCCGCTCAGCGTCCAGTCGGTAAAGTCGCCGGTTTGGAAGCTACCGTTCTGAACCAAGTTGGCATGCGCGGACTGGCCGAGGGCGAGGGCCAGCGTCAAGCAGGCGAGGCCGCCCGTGAATAAGGATACGTTTTTCATAGATTTAAGTGCTACCGGGTTAAAAAGTTGAGACGAAGCGGATGTTTCCCTGGATCAAGCAGCGTCAGTGCCATTCGCAAAATAACTTTTTTAATGCATTAATAATTATTTACTTAAAATCTTCATGACTCCGGCGCACACCCGGTCAAACGTAAAGCCGTGAGACGCATTTTCGGTTTCCCTCCTATGAATTTTTACATAAGTCATTCATTAATAATGCGAAAACCGATTAGGTTGGTACGTAAGATATTCCGACACTCAAATAGCCGGACAGCGCAATCAGTCCGGAGAGCATCAGAGCTGATCAAAAGCCCTAGCCAACAAAGGCTACAAACCCCGCCAAGAATGCCTGAAGCTGTTCCCGAGTTCGGGCATCGCCGATATCACCCTGAGCATCGAATACGTCGTCGGCCGACGCCACATAGAGGCGGCCGCCGAACCATGGTCTGGTGCCGAGCGTGCGCAGCGTTGGCAACCAAGCCGCCTGCGCCTGAATCGTTCCGAACCCGCCCGGGCTCGCGCCCACCAACGAAACCGGCTTGGCCCCGAAGACGCGCCGGGCGTCGACCGCCGGACGCGACAACCAGTCGACCGCATTCTTGAACACGCCGGGTATCCCGTGATTGTATTCGGGCGTGGCCAGGATCAGACCGTCGGCTCCGGCGATCAAGTCCTTGAGTTCTGCCACCACGGGTGGGATGCCGTTCGCCGCCTCAAGGTCGCCGTCATAGAGCGGAATCCCCGCGACCGTCCGAACGATCAACTCGGCATCGGCGGGCATGAGCCGCGCCGCCGCGCGCAGGAGCGCCGTGTTGTAGGAACCCCGGCGCAAGCTTCCGGATAAACCGACTATTCTGATCATGAGTGCTGGGTCTGTTGCCCGTCCTGCCGCAACCCGGCGAGCCCCTGGCGCATCCACGCCATCTCCGTAGGAAATAGGGTATGCGCCGCCCCGGGGAAGATCTCCTTGGTCACGACGGCGCCCAATGCGCCCAGGACCTCGGCGCTCCGTTCGACGTACTCGAGGGGGATATGCGGATCGCGTTCGGCGCAGCCCAACAGGATGGGCGTGCCCGCCAGATCGGCCGGTCCGCGCGGCGTGTCCATAGGTCCGATCAGCGCCCCACTGAGACCGGCCACCCAGCCGTAGCGCCGGGCAGACCGCGCGGTGTGCTCCAAGACGAGGCAGGCGCCCTGGGAGAACCCAGCCAACGCGATTCGCCGGGCGGGGACGCCCGCGGAAAGCACCTCGCCAACGAGACCTTCGATGAGGTCCAGCGCCTCGGTCAAATCCGGCTCATTCAGCGCCAACGGAGCGAGAAACCGCTGCGGATACCAAGTGCCGCCGGCGGCTCCCGGCGCCAAGCAGGCAAAATCTTCGGCCTCGAGAGCTTCGGCCAAGCCGGCGATATCGCTCGGCGAAGAACCTCGACCGTGAACGAGAAGCAATGCCCCTGTCGCCGTTCCGAGCGGTTGTCCGAAGCGCAAGGTCGCCTGAGGGTCGTGCCGAGCCATGAATCGTTCTATTCGGTTCCAGGTAAAAACTTTCGGGAATCTCGTCTTCGCACAAAGTATTCCAGGCGGTCCGCCGGAGCAACCCGGAATCCCCCAATTTCGTGCCTCGATTCATGAATTCTGCGCATGAACTCGCCGCTTGTGAATTCCGACCGGAGGAGCGTAAATGGGGAACCTATCCTTCGACCATGACCGACGCCGCTTCCACCTTCCGCCGCACGAAGATCATCTTCACCCTCGGTCCGGCGACCGAGAGCGATGAGATGCTCGCCACCTTGATCGGCGACGGGGCCGACATCATCCGGCTCAACATGGCGCACGCCAACCACGATTGGACCCGCCGGACGATCAAGCGCGTGCGCGAGGCGAGCGCCCGCGTCGGACGCGAAGTCGCCATTATGATGGATATCAAGGGCCCGGAGATCCGCACGGGCGACCTGGTCCACCCGCTCGAACTCAAACCGGGGGAAATTTTCGATTTCACGGTGAAACCCGGAGCCGAACGCGAGCGCGCCGAGGAGATCCGGTCGGTGGACGTCAACTACCAGGGCCTGGTGAATGATATCAAAGTCGGCGACACGGTCCTCGTCGACAACGGCCTGATCCAACTCGAAGTTTTGGAGAAGCAGGCCGCCCACATCCGCTGCCGCGTCCTGGTGCCGGGCGAACTCAAATCCCGCCGGCATCTCAACCTGCCCGGCGTCAAGGTGAACCTGCCCGCCTTCACGGAGAAGGACCGGGCCGACACGCTGGTCGGTCTGGACGAAGGCATCGATCTGCTGGCGCTCTCGTTTGTCCGATCGGCCGCGGATATCCGCGAACTGCGCAGCTTTCTCGAGGAGCGGCGCGCCAAGGTCGGCATCATCGCGAAAATCGAGGACCAGTCGGCCATCCGCAATCTGGACGAAATCGTCTCCGCCTGCGACGCGCTGATGGTGGCGCGCGGCGACCTGGGCATCGAATGCCCCTTTGCGGAGCTGCCGGTGATCCAGCGCCGCGCGGTCAACACCTGCCTCGCCCAGGGCAAGCCGGTGATCATCGCCACCCACATGCTCGAGTCCATGATTTCGCAGCCGGTGCCGACCCGCGCCGAAATCACCGATGTGGCGAACGCCGTCTACGAGCGGGCCGACTGCGTCATGCTTTCGGGCGAGACCACGGTGGGCCGCTACCCGCGCGAATGCGTGCAAATGCTCAACCAAATCGCCCGCCGGATCGAAGCCGAGGACAGCGATGAGGCCGTCAAGAACTCGGCTGTGTTCGCGACCGAGCGGATGAAAATCCTCAATGCCGCGGTCGTGCTGGCCAATCAGTTGCCCAATTCGAAGCTCATCACATTCACCCGGCACGGCTTCATGGCCCGGGGACTCGCCGCGCTGCGGCCCTTGCATTCGCCCATCCTCTGCTTCACTCCCCATCTGGCGCTCCTGCGCCAACTGCGGCTGCTCCGGGCGGTCGAGCCCTACCTCATGCCCTTTGCCGCCGAGCCCGACCTCACGATCGAAGGGGCGATCAGCATGCTGCGCAGTCTGGGCCATATCACGGTCGGAGAGAAACTTATCATCGCCACGGACATCCTCGCCCAAGACCGGCTGGTCGACAGCGTCCAACTGCGCACGGTGCGTTAGGTGTTACCGCCGGGCGGATCCGGCGTCATGAGAGGAGTGTTCCCCTACCTATCCGCGGGCCGAGCTTACCCCTTTGCGGCCCGGAAAGTCGGAAGCGATGATAAGCTAGGTCTGGCACTGATTCCCATGGCCGGCCGGCTTCTTTGTCTTTCCATTCTGGGGGCGCTTGCGCTCGGTCTGGCGCACGCCCAACCGCGCCTGGTCAACCTGTCGACGCGGGGCATGGTCAGCGCCGACGGCGGCACCCTGACCGCGGGCTTCGTGATCGGCGTCGGCGCGGGTGAAACGGTCTTGATTCGCGCGATTGGGCCCACGCTGGGCCAATTCGGCATCGCCCCGGCCCTGGCCGATCCGGTGCTCACGCTGTACAACCAAGCCGACGCCGTCCTGGCGTCAAACACCGGCTGGGGCGGCAGCCCGGCCCTGGCCCAGGCGATGAGCGCGGTCGGCGCTTTTTCGCTCGCGAGCAGCTCGGCCGACAGCGCCCTCCTGGTCACGCTGCCGGCGGGCACGTACACGGCCCAGGTGACTCCGGCCTCGGGAGACAGCGGCCTCGCTCTGGTGGAAGTCTACGAGGTCGATCCGACCGCCCAGTCCTCGCGCCTGGTCAATCTCTCGACCCGGCTCGTCGTCGGCACGGGTTCCGCCAGCGAAACCACCGGATTCTATGTCACGGGCTCGGGCACCCGCACGCTGCTGATCCGCGGCATCGGGCCGGCCCTCGCAGATTTTGGCGTGCCCAACCCGCTCGCCGATCCCGCGCTCACGCTCCTCGACGCCAGTCAGACCGTGCTTGCGACCAACGACGATTGGGGCACGCCGGTCGGTCCCGGCGCGGCCAGCCCGGCCGCCCTGGCCGCGGCCTTCGCCGCGAGCGGCGCGTTCACGCTGCCGGCGGGCAGCAAGGACGCCGCCCTGATCGTGGCGGTGCCCCCCGGCGGGTATACGGTCAACCTGACGGGCAATGACAATGGCACGGGCGCCGGGCTGCTCGAAGTCTACGACATCACGCCCAGCGGACCGAATGTCGTATCGATCGCCGCCACTCAGCCGAATGCAGATACGAGCGGCGGCGATCCGGGGGTCTTCACCCTCACCCGCTCGGGCGACACGAGCCTGCCGCTGACGGTCAACTACGCGGTCGGCGGCAGCGCCACGGCCAACGTGGACTATCCGGCCCTGCCCGGCTTCGTCACCTTGCCCTCCGGCGCCGCGTCGGCGACGGTCGCCGTAAACCCCAATCCAACCCTGTCGTCGACGGCCACCACCGTCACACTCACCGTCGTGGGCGGGTCGGCCTACGGCATCGCCGGCACCGGCACCGCGACGGTCGCCATCACGCCGGTCGCCGGCACCCTTTACGTGGCCACGCTGCGGCCCGCCGCCGGCGCCACCACGTCCACCGCCTCGGGCACGGCCACCATCGTACTGGCGCCGGACGGCGGCCTCGGCATCGTCGGCCTGAATTTCAGCGACCTCGCCGCGGCCGAAGTCGTGGCCCATCTGGTGATCGGAGCAGCCGGCAGCGGAACCTTTGTCGACTTGACGATCCCCTACGGACAGGCGAGCAACCTGAGCTGGAACCTCGCGCCCAGCGGCGCCTACTCCTCGGCGGCGATTCTTCAGGCGTTGCAGAGCGGACAAATCTCCGTGGAAATCGACAGCGCCGCCTATCCGGCGGGCGAACTCGTCGGCAGCTTCAATCGCGCGAGCGGTTCCCAATCGTTCAGCCCGCCGCCTCCCCCGCCGGCCATCGACCTGTCGACGGTAACCCCGACCGACGCCGCCCGGTTCCTCGCGCAAGCCACCTTCGGTCCGACGCCGGCCGACATCGCCACGCTGACGAGCACGGGCTACGCCGCCTGGATCGCGGACCAGCTGGCCCTGCCCGAGACCTCCCACCTGGCGGCGACTCGGGCCGACGCTGCGGCCTTTCCCAACACGGGCAACTACGCCATCATCCCGGCCAATCGGCAGGCCGCCTGGTGGCACATCGCGGTCGATGCCCCCGATCAGCTCCGCCAGCGCGTCGCCTTTGCGCTGAGCGAAATTTTCGTGGTCTCCGATGTGGCGTCGAGCCTGGCCGAGCAGCCGGAGGCTCTCGCAAATTACACCGACCTTCTCGCCAACGACGCCTTTGGCAATTTCCGCCAACTGCTCCAGGATGTGACCCTGAGCCCGGTGATGGGCAATTACCTCAACATGCTGCGCAGCGCAGCGGCCAATTCGACCAAGGGCACGAGCGCCGACGAGAACTACGCCCGCGAGGTCCAGCAATTGTTCACCGTCGGCCTGAACGCCCTCAACCCCGACGGCACGCTGCAGCTGGATGCCTCCGGACAACACGTTCCCACCTACACGCAGGCCGAAATCGTCCAGACCGCCAATGTGTTCACCGGGTGGGGCTACCATTCGAGCGCGGCCAATCCGAGCTTTTACGGGACCGCGGCCGACTGGTACGACCCGATGCAGCTTTACCCGGCCTACCACGATAACACCGCCAAGACGATCATCGCCGGGATCAACGTGCCGGCCGGCGAAGGCGGCGCCGCCGATCTCCAAATCGAACTGGACGCGCTGTTCACCCATCCCAACACCGGGCCGTTCCTCGCGCGCGGCCTGATCCAGCGGCTGGTGACCAGCAATCCCAGCCCCGGCTACGTCTACCGCGTCGCCCAAGTTTTCGCCGACGACGGCACCGGTGTGCGCGGCAATCTGGCCGCCGTCGTCAAGGCGATCCTCCTCGATTATGAGGCCCGCTCCCCGGATATCGCGGGCAACGCCGGTACCAGG
>CAZWMF010000051.1:0-12570 GCA_964634535.1 uncultured Opitutaceae bacterium
TGGGCATCGCCTTGGCGCTCGTCTGGCTGATCATGGTTTTTGGCGCCGCTTTGCTGCCCACGGCGGAAGCGTCGATCATGGCCGCGATTGACCGCCGTGCGGTCTCTCCGACCTTTCTCCGGGCCCAGGCGACGGCCAATGTCCTCATCCGCTCCCAACCCGACGCCCGATCGCTCCACGCCGGCTATCGGCACATCCTCAAGGAGTGGTCGGACGGGTCCGAGGACGTTTTCCTGTCGGACGGGGCCTTTTCTCCCAGCTGGCCGAAGGAGAAGTTTTCGCCTCGGCTGTTGCGCGAGGCGGGGGAGCGCGGGTGGGTCACGCCGGAGTCGCTCGAGGAAATGGGCCACGGCTGGGAAGAAGAGTTCGCCTTTTTTACGCGCAACCGCATCGGGGCCTTGGTCTGTTCGGCCGAGGACGGTGGCGAGCGACTGATCGCCGCGTTCGAGGGTCGCTCCGGTCGGGGTCCATTCTCCCCTGGCGAGCTCCGCGAAGCCCGGAACCTATTGGGTACGATGCAGATGGGTTCGATTTTGGCCCGGATGCGCTACCGCCTGCGGGGCAATGAGCGGCTGAATTTCTACGCGCAATATGCGCCCCAGTTCGCCCACGAGCTGCGCAATGGTCTCTATTTGCCGGCGCAACTCCTCGGGGCGATCGCGAGCGGTCGGGCGAGCGAAATCCGACCGGAGGATGCCAGGCTCAGCCTGGAACAGACCGAGCAGATCGATCGGCTGTGCGAGCATTTCTTCAACGTGGGAACCTTGTTCAACCGGCCGATCGAACGGGTCGCCCTGCGGGATCTGCTGTACGGCTTGGTCGAGCGCGTGCGGAACGAATATGGGGGAAAATCCGCGGTGGCGGTGAGTCTGCAATTCCATGCCGAATACTCGACGGAGATCCTGGCCAACGCCGATCTCCTGCAAACGGCCTTGCATAACCTCCTGAAAAACGGCTTGGAAGCGTCCCGGCCGGAATTTGGGCCGCCGGCGGTTGAAATCGTGGTCAGCCGCGAGCTCGACAAGGTGCACCTCCTCGTCCAGGACCGGGGCCCCGGGGCTGCCGGAGGATCGGCGTCCCGACCCGTTTTCGCCGGGACGCAGCCACAAGCGCGACGGCATGGGCCTGGGTCTGTCCATCGTGCGGGATTGCATCGAGGCGATGGGCGGGACGGTGGGCGTGCGCCATACCGGCGCGGACGGCACGTGCTTCGAGATCGCCCTCGTGTGCGCCAAGCGCTTTGACGGTGCGGCGGTGCCCAGTTCCTTGATCACGCGCAGCGTCTAGTGCCCGATTTTGATGAACGCCTCCGCGCCGACACTGCCCCGCATCTTGCTGCTCGACGACGAAGTGGCCTTGCACCGCGCGGTCGAGATCCAGCTGCGCGGCTTCGCGGAACTGGCGTCCTTCCAAACGGGTGAAGCGGCGCTCGCCGGCGTCCGCGCCGAGCGCTTTGACGCCGCGCTGGTCGATATCAATTTGGGGGCGGGGCCCTCGGGTCTCGACTGGATCGTCTCGATGCACGAGGTCGATCCCGACTTGGCCATGATTGCTTTTACCGCCCACGGCGAATACGGCACGGCCCTCGAGTCATTTCGGGTGCATTGTTTCGACTTCATTCCCAAGAGCCTGCGGCCGGACGGCGAGTTTCGCAGCAAGCTCGGCCAAGCCGTCGACCACACGCGCGCGCAGCGCGGACGCAGTCGCAATACGGCGGAGGTCGGCGTGCTGCGCACCGCCCTGGCGGAGGCCGTGGTCAGCACGGAACTGGAGGTGAGCGGGGCCGATATTCAGCGCGGGCTGCTGGCCGAATCGCTCGATGCGTTTTCCGCCATGCTGGGCCGGATCGAGCTGCTCAATTTGCGGCTGGCGGAGGTGGCCCGGCGGGTGCCCGAGGTCCGCGATGCGCACCTGCTTTCGCGCGAGGCGGCGTCCGAACTGCACGATTCCGTCGACCGGCTGCGCGACTATTTTGCCGAGCCGGAATGCGCCGCGCGGTCGATCAACGATATCCTCGCCCAGGCGGTCCGCATCGTTCAGGACGACGGGGCCGAGCGGGTGCGTTTCGAGCGGACGGAGCTTCGACCGGACGCCCGTTTCACCGGGGAGGGGCGGGCGCTCCTGCGCGCCGTCGTCATCCTGCTTCGCCTGATGGTGAAGCCCGCCAGCGGGCCCACGGCGGTGACCGTCCGACCATCGCTCCTGCTCGACCCGGCGGCCGATTTGCGGGCGTATCGCGCCCGACCCGGGGCCCGCATCATGCACACGCCGGATTTTCAAAAAGACATGCGGATCGCGGTGGCGGTGGAACTCTGCGGGCCGGTTTCGGGCTTCGAACCCGAGGCGATTCTCCAGCTATTCTCGCCGCAGCCGCCCATTCATTTGGGCCCGTCGCCTTGGAGCGCTGTGGCGATGTTGGCCCGGGCCGGGGCCTGGTTGGGCGTCGAGTGCGGTCCGGGCCCGATCCTGCGCTACCGAATCGTCGTGAAGGTTTGAGGCCGGCGTGCTATCGGGCGCCGTCGCCGGGAAAATAGGCCGATTCGGGCACGAGTTCGACCGGGCCGATCAGCCCGGCGGTCCGCACGGGCCAGCCGCTCGCATCGAATGGCTTGTAGTTGTGGCCGACGAAGTTGATCTCGTAAAAATCCTTCCAGGCCACCCGGCGCCGATCGAGGTCGCGAATGCGGTTGGCTGCGACGTTGGTGACGTCGATCTCCAATCGATTCCTGCCCGGCTGGAGATATCGGGTGATCGGCACCCGGTAGGGTGGACACCATAGGATCGCCACCGCGCGTCCGTTCAAACTGATGCGGGCGCTGTCCGCCACCGGGCCGAGCGACAGCGCCCACGCCGAGCCTCCGGTGGGATCGAAATCGAAATCCAGCGTATACCGGGCGGTGCCGGCGAACCGCCGGGCATCCGGATCGTCCCGGTCGGTCCAGGGTGAGGCGGTGGGCGTCGAGTAGTCGGAGGGCAAGACCGGGCCGCCCTCGACAAAATGCACCGACCAGGGTCCAGCCAGACGACGCCGCGACGGCGAAGCCGTGTGCAGGTATTTCCAGGCCGGCCCGCTCCGCAGGCGCGGCGCGGCGGCCGGTCCGAACAGACGCGCGACGAGCGACTGGCCCGGCGCCAGCTGCAGATAGACCGAGGTTTCCGCGCCGTCGAGGCGGAGCGCGGCCCGGCCGATGCGATTCGGATCGAGCGGATCGAGCAGAATGGCGGCCGCCGCGGGGCGCGCCAGCGGAACCCAACCGGCGATCACGGACGAGCCGCGATTGACTATGAAATAGTCGGTCCCGTCCGCGCGCGCGCGGCGCAGGGCCTGCAGACCGAGATCGACCAGCCGTTCGCGATGGACGCCGGCTTGGTCGAGCAGCGGGCCGGCCAGATCGGAGCCGGTGAACACGGCGCCGTCGCCGGCCGGGGTTCGGCCCGACTGCAGGTGGAGGGCGGCCAGTCGCTGCCGGAGCTCGCGGCGGCGCGAGGCGAACTCCGCCCATCCCGGCACATCGGTCGGCGGCTCGCCGACGAAAATCAGATTGGCTCCGGCCCGCGCGAGCGCGATCAGGCGCTCCAGGGTTTCCGGAGGAAGGTAATGGCAGGGCGGCACGACGATTGCCTGGTAGGAGTTTTCGCCCAATTCGATCCGTCCAAGCCGGCTCGCGGCCCGGCCGAGCAAATCGTCGGTCACTTCGTCGAAACTATAGCCCGTGCGCCAGAGTTCCATCGCCACGCGATGAAAAGGCGTGCCGACCATCCAGGTGCCGGGCGTCGTGAATTGAATGACCAGGGGATCGGGCGCGCCCGGTGGGGCCGGCGGTCGCTGCCAAAAGTCGGCGACGGGAAAATACAGCAGCACGTCGTTGTCCGGCCGGCCTCGCTGCAGAATCGACTGGCAGCGGGTGACATAGGCGTTGAACGCCGGCAGGTCGTGCCAGATGCCGCCGTTGGGTCCGAAATTGACGGAGGCATAGAAGAGCCAGCCGGGCCAGGGGGCGTCGGCCGGAGAATAGGGCGTGCCGTGGAGGAAGATGTGGTTGATGCCCGCGAGAAAGAACGTGTCGACCGCCGGCTTCAGCTGGGCGAGCGAAACTTGGAAGTGTTCCCCCAGCCAGGTGAAGGTCTCCGAAGAGGCCAGGCGCTTGCCGGTCGCGTGCGCGGCCGACGAGGCGAACTTCATCATCGGGATTTGGTCCTCGGTGCCGGCGCCAAACGAGCCCTCGGTTTCCGGAATATCGGCGGTGGCGTAAACGTCCTCGATATTGGCCGGGGCGCCATGGGCCTGTTCGCGCGTCCGGCCACCGTGATCGTGGCTCCAGGCTGTCCAGCGCGCCACGAATTCCCGGTGCAATTCGGCCAGGGTTCGGCGGTAGTCTTCCCGCACGCGCGCGACCACGTCCGGGTCGCCGAAGCCCGCCAACGCGCCGGCCTGGGCCCGCAAGTCATAGCCGCGCCGTCGGGCGAACTCCACCGGAAGCTGTGGCGTCCAATCGGCGCCGTAGAATTCGTAGGAATCCTGGAATTGGGCGCGCGGCAGCGGCGCCCCGTAGTCGAGGAAAGCCTGATCGAAACGCGCCAGATAGGCGTCGAGCGCCGCGGTCGAGAATGGATCGATCACGTAGCCCTCTCCGCCCGGCGCGGCGCGCTTGACCCGCTGAATCGACTCATGGACGACGATGGGGGCGCTGTCCCCGGGCCCGGCGGGGCGGCCGATCTGAACCGACTCGGACGTCCGGTTCCGGGGCACCCACGGCCCGCCCATGGGCCAGCCGGTACCGGTGGTCAGATCGACGCCCAGATCCAACCGGGCCGCGGTTTGCGTGGTCACGGCCAGCATATCCATCCAGCGAGACGATAAATACGGGATGAATCGGCTCTCGTAGCCCTTGGCGCCATAGATCGGGCAAATTTCCACGCCACCCAGGCCGGCGTCGTGAAATTGGCCCAGCATCCGCTGCAGATTGGCGGGATCGACTCCGCTGCCCAGCCACCACCACCGGGTCCAGGGTCGCATGGTCTGACCAGCCGCCGGCCATTGAAGCGGATCGAGGTCGCCGGCCTCCGCGCCCCGGCTGGCGGATCGACCGATCGCGAGCGCGGCGGCAAGCCCCAGCGCCGTACCGGATCGGGCGAGCGTGCGCCGCAGCGCTCGGCGCCACCGGGCCGGGGAATTCCGCGCGGCGTTCACGGCGGGTTCGCGCCGATCAATGACCGGCGTTCGCCGGGTGGGCATTGGCGCCATGGAAATCCTCCACGGTCAGATCGGCGACGCGGACGGTGCGCAGGGCCGGGCCATAGCTCGCCGGCGGATGGGGTCCCCACCGGACCACGCAATGGCGCAGCGCGACGCCGCGGGCATCCTGAATGTCGATGCCGGCGATCACCACGCCCTGCGCGATGACTCCGAGTTCCTCGGGGGGCCGGAGATCGAACCGACTGGGCCACGCCGTCGTTTTCTCGATGTCGAGCGTGACATCGTCGAGCACGATGTCCTCCGGGATACAGGCCGCGGAACCCTGGATGAACACGCCGGCCTCGGCGTGGGAGATGATGTGCGAGCAGCGGACCTCGCGCAGGCGGCCCAGCGGTCCGCCGGGTTGCCGGGGATGGGCGTCGATATAGACCGCTTCCGAGGCGCCCCACCATTCGGGATAGAACAGCTGGGATCGGATGATGATATCGTGGACCACGATGTTTTCGACGTCGCCCTGGTCGCGCAGGATGATGCCGATGCCGCGATTGCATTGGTTGACGACACAGTCGGCGAAGACGATGTTGCGGATGGGGGCGGCCGTCTCGGAACCGATCTTGAGCGCGCAGTCGTGCGTGGTGAGCACGCAATGCGACACGATGATGTTCTCGCACGGACCATAACGGGCAAATTCGGTGCTCGTCTTGACCACGATCGCGTCGTCGCCGCATTCGACCGAGCAATCGGTGATCCGCACATTGCGGGAGTGGTCCGGATCGATTCCGTCGCAATTGGGGGCTTTGAGGCTATTGCGGATGGAGATGCCGTGAATCGACACGTCCTCGCAGCCGGCCAGGTGCAGCGACCAGAAGGCGGCGTCGCGCAGGCGCACGTCGCTCACCTGCACGTGGCGGCAGTCCTCGAACAGAATCAGGCGGGGCCGCCAGGGCCGTTTCGCGTAGATATACGGGCCCTCCGGCCCGAGGAATTGCAGGCCGCGGCCGTCGATGACGCCCGAACCGGTGATGCCCAGATTCTCGGCGTGGCGGGCGCGGATGAAGATCGAATCCACGTAGTCGGCCGGGTCGATGCTGGCGAGCAGGCGCGAACCGGGTTCGAGGTTCAAGACGACGTCGGATTGGAGCTCGATCGAGCCGCTCATCAGCGTGCGACCGGCCGGGATGGTGACGATGCCGCCGCCGGCGGCGTGGGCCGCGTCGATCGCCCGTTGGAGGGCGCGGGCGTCGTTCACCGATGCGCGGAATACGGCCCCGAAATCGGCCGGCGAATACACCGCTCCGGCCAGCCGGGCCGCGGCGGCGAGGAGGAGACTGGCGCCGCCCAACCAGCGCGGAAAGGCCGGATGCGGTTTCACCGGGCCACTCCCAGATAGTTGCCATAGCCCACCACCAAGGTGGACAGGATCAGCGTGGCGATGCCCGCGGCGATCAACGTGTGCGCTCGGCGGCTCGAGCCCCGCCACTCGTGAAGGACCCAGCCCCACATCGTGGAGAAGATGATGATGCTCGCCATATGCAGCGTCCAACTGCTGAAGGCGAACTTGCCCATTTGGGTTTCGCCCATCGTGTAGAAGAAGAACTGGAAATACCAGGTGGTGCCGGCGAGGGCCGAGAACAGGTAGTTGGCGAGCAGCGGCACGCGTTGATCATCGTCGGCCGCCCCGCCGGCCGCTCGTTGGGCGCCGGATTCGCCGCCGGCGGCGGTCAGCCCGGCGTGTTCGGAGCGCACCCGCGCCGCGAGGTATTGGTACCCCGTCCGATTGCGGAAGCTGAGAATCGCGCACCACACGCAGTTGGTGGTGAAGCCGCCCAGCAGGACGACGACGAGCTTCGGCAGCCCGGTCCAAAGCTTGGGCGTGCCGGCCGCGAGCGAGGCCTCGCCGATGGGGTTGCCGGCGGTGAGCGCAAAGGCAAAGCAGGCGCTCATGATGCCGGAAAACGTCGCCACCAGCACCCCCTTGCGAAAGGCAAATTCGGCGATCGCCTTCTTCTTTTCCGCCTCGGGCATTTCGCGTTCCTTCGTGAATCCGGCCAGGGCGGCCACCGCGATGCCCACCATGCAGACGCCGACCCCGGCGAGCGTCACCTGGCCCGCCCGGGTCGCGGCGATCTGGCCGATGCTCTGGGCGACGGGGATCGTCGGGGCGATCGCCTTGAAAATCGGCGGCAGCAAGGTGCCGAACGCCGCGCAGTACCCCAAGGCCACGCCCATGCCGAGCGACATGCCGAGGTAGCGCATGGTCAGGCCAAAGGTCAGGCCGCCAAAGCCCCACAGCACGCCGAAGAAGTAGGTCCACCAGAGGGTGCTCAGTGATTGCTGTTGGAGCACGCCGGCCAGGTCGCGGGTGAGCAAGAGCGCCAGCAGGCCCGGGCAAACGATCCAGGAAAAGACGCCGCCGACCAGCCAGTACGTCTCCCAGGACCATTTGCGCACCCCGCGGTAGGGCACGTAGAATGAACCGGAGGCGAGGCCGCCGAGCCAGTGGAAGCAGACGCCGAGGAACGGATTGGGGATCATGGGGTGGGGAAAATTCTAGTCATTCAGCGGGGGACGACGAGCGGTGAATCGACGCGGTCGGCCCGGACGACGCGCAACGGCCGGCCGTCCGCCGTCGCAAAGTGCACGTCCCGCATCGTCCAATCGCGCGCATCCTGCACGCGGCCGGCCTCCCGACCCACGGCCGCGATATCCTCCCAGCGGACCGCGCCCAGGGGCTTTTCGGGCAGGCCTTCGGCCGTGAGGATGCGATCGGCCCCATCCGCCTGGATCCGGGCGAGCGTGATATTCCGAAAGTCCGGATAGCCGCGCTCCGGCGGTTCGACGGGGGTGGCCAGCGTCCGCCAATAGGCCGGGGCGTTCGGGAAACCCGGCGGGATCCGCGCGTAGCTGAATGCCGGGTCCCAATTGAGTGCGAACGTGAAGGGAAAGCGAACCTGGTGCAGCGTGATATCCCGCACCAGCACGTCGGTGACTCCGCCGCCGCGGGTCCGGCTGCTTTTGAAGCGGATGCCCTCGGTCGTGCCGAGCCCCGTGTTGCGGTAGGCGACGACGTGGCGGATTCCGCCGGAAGTCTCGCTGCCAAAGGAGACGACCCCGCCGCCGCGTCGGCACACATTGTCCCGGATCACCACAAATTCGGTCGGACGGTTCACCCGCAGGCCGTCGGCGTCCCGCCCGGCCTTGAGGCAGATGGTGTCGTCGTTGTTGTCGATATCGCAATATTGGACGAGCACGCGCCGGGACGAGTCGATATCGACGCCGTCGGTGCTGGCTCCGCGGAGCCCGCCGGTGCCCACGTTGTCGGCGATCGTGACGGCGTCGACGCTCACGTTCTCGTCGTAGGTCAGCTGGACGGTCCAGAAACCGGAACGGCGCAGCCGCAGGTTCGCCACCGTAACGTCCCGGGATTTCCAGACGACCAACAGGCGAATCCGCTGGCAGTCGTAATCGGCCGCCCAGCGGACCCCGCGCGCTTCATAGGCCTGGCGCATGGTCCAGTATTTTCGCCACCAGAAGGGGCCCTGACCGTCGATCGTCCCCCCTCCGGAGATTTCCACATTGACCTGGTCGTCGACGTTGATGAGGCCCGCCGGCCAGGGCATTTCGATGCCGGCGACCCGGGTCGGTTGGATGGGGTAGGCGCGCTCGTCCAGGCTGGCCACCAGTGTGACCCCGGAATCGATCCGCAAGCGGACGCCGCTCTTCAAGAATAGGGCGGCCGTGAGGTAGCGGCCGGGGGCAAAGGCGACCGCGCCGCCCCCTTGGGCCGCGCACGCGTCGATCGCCCGCTGAATGGCGGAGGTGGCGTCGATTTCGGCGCCCGGCACGGCGCCAAACGCGTTGACCCAGAATACGGGGCCGTCCGCGGGCCGTTGGCGGGCGCCCACCCGAGCGATCCAAGCCGGAAGGTCGACGCTCGGCGGTCCGGCCTGCGCGCCGACCCCGAGGGGCGGGGAGGCCGGCGCGGGCTCGACGGGCTCCGCCCACGCGCTGCCGGCCCAGGCCAGAAGGGTCGCGGCGAGAGCCAGTCGGCTGACCGGCTCAATTCCCATAGGGCCTTTCCTCGGCGAAACGGGGGCTGGGCGGCAGATCAAAGGCCGATTCGCGATCGGGCCTACGCGGATCGAAGGCCGGCGTATCGGGCCGCAGAAACGAGGCAATCGGCAAGCCCGCCGATCGGATTCCCTCGACGACGCATTTAGCCATCTCATAGGCACCGAAATCGTCGTGGTGGGTGCCTTCTCTCTGTCCGTGGACGATCGGAAAGAGGCGTTGGGTGCCCTCCGGCCCAAGCGCTTCGTAAACCTCCGTGCTCAAAAGGTTTAAATCGATTAGGGCCGTGCCCTGCGCCCGGGCGGTCGCCCGCACCGCCGCCGGAAAGTCGCCCAGCGAATTCTGAATTCGCCCGTCCGGTCCGAACGTGCGGCGGCTGACCGGCGTCACGAGGACGGGGATCGCGCCGCGAGCGCGGGCATCCGCGATCAAGCGTTCCAAATCGCGCCGATATGTGGTGAAGGCGCCGACCCCGGGTCCGCGCTCCTTCTGGTCATTGTGGCCGAATTGAATGAAGACATAGTCGCCCGGCCGCAGGACCGAATCCAATTTGTCCAAGCGCCGCTCCCCGATGAAACTGCGCAGCGATTCGCCCGATTCGGCATGGTTGGCCACGGCCAAGTCCGGCCCGAAGAATCCGGTGAGCATCTGCCCCCAGCTGGCGAACGGTTCATAGGGCTGGTCGCACACGGTCGAGTCCCCGCACAAATAGAGCGTGGGCCGTGGGCCGGCTGGCGCGATCTCGATCGAGCGGACCGCGGCGCCGGCGCCATCGAACTCCAGGGTCAATTTGTCGTCCCAGTCCCAGAATTCCCCGGTCTTCTCCCGGGGTTTGAGGCGAACCGTGCCGCCGTCGGGCAGATTCGGCGTGCGCACGTTCACGGTAAACCGCACGCGGCGCGATTCGCCGGCCGCCGTCGCGATCGGACCGGCCATGTACCGGCGCACCTCGGCCTTGATCGTGGTCGCGGCCGGGCAGTTGGCCGCGCCCACCGTCACGGTCACCACATAGTTTCCTTCCGGGACGCGGGCGGAAAAGAAGAACCCCGGCGAGCCCGGGGCGGCCGCCCCGACTTCAAAACCGTAGCCCCGGTCGCTGTCGTACGGCACGGCCGGCGCCACGGCGATCGTCCCGGGCCGGGCCGGGGCCGGGGCGAAGTCAAAGCGCCACGTCGCTTCGCCGCGCAGGGGCGCGAGGTAAAGCATCGCCAAGAGCAGGGGGCAACCAAGCCGGAACACCATGGGGAAATGGACGCGGAATCGAGCGAGCGAAACACGCTGCCGCCGCCCGGTTGCCGGCGCAATCCAGACCCAGTCGGACGGTCAGATTGAAGCGCGGACGGCGGGCCGGCGCATCGGTCGGCCGCGGCCGCCGGTCGCCGTAAAATCGGACTGTCCGTATGCGGGAACGCTTGCCGGAACGAAGACGCCCGGACGAAGCTCGCCTCCGCCTGCACCCCCCCATCGGTTCCCCCTGAGAAACCCCCTCGGCCGACCGTCGCCCAGTCCTGACCCGTAGCCATCTTTCCCCGAGATCTTCAACCGTCCCCTGAACGTTAAGCGACCGCCTATGAAACCAATCGAACTACCCGAACTTACACCCGGTGGCCACCGCGCCGCCGTCTTCCTCCTTTCCGCCGGTTTTGTCCTGGCTGCCTCGTTGGGCCGCGCGCAGTCGACGGAAGCGGGTGGGGCGCCGACGGCCAATCCGCCGTCGGCCGCCGCGGTCAACGCGGCCACGCCCGCTCCGGCCAGCCCGACGACCGCCGCGCCAGCGGATCAGCAGAACACCATCGTCCTATCGCCATTCGAGGTGAGCACGACAACGGAGAAGGGGTATTTCACCGCCAATACCCTGGCCGGCACCCGCCTCAACAACAACATCGGCGACCTGCCCTCATCGATCACGGTGGTCACCAAACAGCAACTCGAGGACACGAACTCGATGAACATCAACGACGTGTTCCGGTATGAGTCGAACACGGAGGGAGCCGGCACCTACACGCCCTTCGCGCTGGTGCGCAGCAACATGGTCGACACGCTGGGCGGCGGCGGCGGCGGATCGCCCAACACGTTTACGAGTGCCGCGGACACCGGCAACCGGGTGCGCGGCCTGTCCACGGCGGATAACGAAGAAGACAATTTCTTCTCCATATACCGCATTCCATTCGACTCCTATAACACTCAGTCGATCGAAATCGACCGGGGACCAAATTCCATCATTTTTGGCACCGGTAGTCCGGCGGGCATAGTCAACCAATCGCGGACTCAGGCGGTGTTGGATCAAAACAGTGGAGACCTCAGCTTTGCCGGCCAAAGCTGGGGCGGATTTCGCGAGACATTTGACTTCAACGTTTCGGTGATCCCGAACAAGTTGGCGGTCTATGTGGCCCAAGACTTTACGTCGTTGGGGTTCAAGCAGAAGCCGTCCTCGGATCTGACCCGGCGCCAATATGCGGCATTCACGCTTGATCCGTTCAAGAACCATAAGACCAAACTGACGGGCAGCTTCGAGTATTATAACAACTACGCCAACGATCCGAACGGAATCACGCCGATCGACTTCGTGACGCCCTGGCTGCAAAGCGGCCGGCCGGTTTACGATCCGGTCAACGACATGGTGACCTATATGGCTAGTGGCAAGGAAGTCGGTCCCTATGTGGCGTCGACCACGTACCCGAACTATGTGGCGGGCGCACCGTTGCAGACCGCCCTGACGACGAGCACGTCGCCGTTCTTCGTCCCGAGCATGACCTATTTTTCCAGCGGGCATGACATCATGTTCATCGACCAGGGTAATCTGGAGAATTGGTACCGGGGCCAGCAGACCGGTCTGGATATTCCCGGCTGGGTCCCCACGAAATTCACGCCGTCCCAGGCCCTGGTGGCGGAGGAGCGTCTGACCGAATCGACCCAGTTGCCCAATCCGGCGGCCTACGCCACCTGGTACCTGCCGGGGGTCACGACCAAGAGCATATACGATTGGAGCACCATCAACATCAATTCGCTCAATAAGGACGAGACCAATGCCAAGACCTACACCCTCGATTTCAAGCAGGAGCTTTTGCCCAATCTGAACCTCGACGTCGCCTGGTTCCGCCAGGAGCTCAATCAGACGGTGGATGCGCCGCTGTCGCAGGCCAACGCGACGACGATGTACGTCGACACCAACACGAATTTGCCGAACGGCCAGGTAAACCCGCACCTGGGTCAGCCGTTCATCGACGCCTACCAGAGCGATGTTTTTGTGACGCCCGAGATCAACAACAACTATCGCGGAATGCTGGAGTATGAATTCAACC
>CAZWMF010000052.1:0-12535 GCA_964634535.1 uncultured Opitutaceae bacterium
CCGGCACGAGACCTTGGACGGGAATGCCCGCGGCGGTTGCCCGTGGGGCTTTCGGCTCGGTTCGAAGGACCAATTTCGGCCGCTTTTTAGAATGACCGGTTAACCCCCGTATCCATCCACCATGAGAGTCGGCTTCCTCATCGGCATCCTCGCTCTTTCCGCGATCCCGGCGGCCGAGGCCGCCGGCGCCGCCAGCCCGGAACCCAAAACCCACTCGCTCTTTGTCGGCGCGGATCTTGCCGTAGAGCAACGCCAGGTTTTCTGGCCCGTGGTGGATGTTTCCGGCACGACGTTCGTCGTGAATGCCAAGGACCGCCTGGTCAAGGTCGACGTGAGCCATGGCCAGGTGAACATCAAGGTCAATCAGGAGCTCAAGCTCGCCGATAACTTGGTCGACGTCCAGAATCTGTCGAAGGAGCGCGCGTACACGCCGGGCTCCGATCCCGAACGAAAATACCTCCGGGAACTGCAAGCCGGTACCGCCGCCCAGATGTCGGACTACGCCGATGCGGCCATGCAGCGAGCGGTCTATACGGCTGGGCAAGGCCCACCGTCCGGTGTGGCCCCCGCCATTCCGGGTGGAGCGGGCAATGGCAAGGGCGGCGGGTACGTGCCGCCGATCGACCCGGTGGGAACCGCCTCCTTGGCCGCCAGCAACGCCTATGCGCTATCGTATTCAACCCTGACCAATCCGGCGGATCAGGCCGGGCGGATGGAGTCGGAACTTTCCAAGGAGCAATTCGACGCGATGCGGGTGTCTTTCGTGGTCTCCTCGGCCAAGACCCTCCGCAATCCCTATGTCGTCCTGATCATGCAGTATCGCGAGGCCAACGAGAAGCCGGGCGACGCGCATGATTGGATCTACGCCACCGAACTCGACCCCATCGACAGCAGCCCGCACAAGGTGTCGATCCTGGGCGGCGGCCTGCCGCCCGGTTTCGTCCAGCTGAGTTTCCAGCTTCATCTTTATAACCGGGGCCACGAACTGGCGACCACCGTGGCGCCCAAACGCCTGGCCCTCACCCGAGATGAAGCGTTCGAGTACGTTCTCTTCAGCTATCTCGGCGAGAACAAGCACGCCACCCGGGCGGCCGCGCCCGTCCTAGGCCGATTGTCGACCGACCAGCGCCACGAACTCTCGGACAGCGAATTCGCCGTGCCGTATTTCGTGAAGGTGACCAAGGATGGGAAGCCCGCGGAGGCCTACGCCGATCCATCCTGCACCCAGAAGATCACCGACCCCAAGGTGGCGGCCCTCATCGGCCAGGTTCGCTTCACACCGGCGTTGGCCCAGGGCCAGCCGGTCGAAAGCGTGGCGAAGTTGAGCTTCAATGATCTCACGCTATAACGGTCGGTTCGCACGCTAATTTCCTCCAATTCCCCCCACCATGAAATCTAGTTTTCTCATCGGCACCCTTTACCTGTCCGCGATTCTCGCCGCCGGCGGCGCCCCCAGCACGGAGCCCAAGACCCATTCGCTCTTTGTGGGCGCGGATTTTACCGTCGAGCAAGGCCAGGCGTTCTGGCCGGTCGTGGATGTTTCCGGCAAGGCGTTTGTCGTCAATGCCAAGGACCATCTGGTCAAGGTCGACGTCAGCCACGGTCAGGTGAACATCAACGTCAAGCAGGAGCTCAAGCTCGCCGACAGCTTGGTCAACGTCGCGAATCTGACCAAGGAGCGCGCGTATACGCCGGGCGCCGATCCCGAAAGAAAATACCTTCGGGAATTGGAGGCCGGCACCGCCGAGCAGGTCTCCGATTATTCCGACTCGAGGCTGCAACAGCAGAACTATCAGAATAGCATCGGCGGCGCCGCCCCCGCCTCCCACGCGCCCATGCAAGGCAACAATTCCGCGGCGGGAGCCGCCGCGGCCGCCGGCAACGCCTACGTCCTTTCGTTTTCCACCCTGACCAATCCGGCGGACCAGGCCGGAAAGATGGAGTCCGAACTCTCCCAGGAGCAATTCGACGCGATGCGCGTGTCCTTTGTCGTGTCGTCGCCGAAACCCCTCTATAATCCCTACGTCGTCCTGATCATGCAGTACCGGGAGGCCAACGAGAAACCGGGCGACGCGCACGACTGGATCTACGCCACCGAACTCGACCCCATCGACAGCAGCCCGCACAAGGTGTCGATCCTGGGCGGCGGCCTGCCGCCCGGTTTCGTCCAGCTGAGTTTCCAGCTTCATCTTTATAACCGGGGCCACGAACTGGCGACCACCGTGGCGCCCAAACGCCTGGCCCTCACCCGAGATGAAGCGTTCGAGTACGTTCTCTTCAGCTATCTCGGCGAGAACAAGCACGCCACCCGGGCGGCCGCGCCCGTCCTAGGCCGATTGTCGACCGACCAGCGCCACGAACTCTCGGACAGCGAATTCGCCGTGCCGTATTTCGTGAAGGTGACCAAGGATGGGAAGCCCGCGGAGGCCTACGCCGATCCATCCTGCACCCAGAAGATCACCGACCCCAAGGTGGCGGCCCTCATCGGCCAGGTTCGCTTCACGCCGGCGCTGGCTCAGGGCCAGCCGGTCGAGAGCGTGGCGAAGTTGAGCTTCAATGACCTCACGCTTTGATGGACGCCGGCACTCAACCCAGCCGCGGCTCGCGCCAGAGAGACTGACGGCTCGCCACGACCATGGCCGACTCGTAGTATTGGGCGTTTAGTCCGATGCGGCAGACAGTTTCGGCCGGTGCAGCGGCGCCCGCCGCCGCCGATCAAGCCTGGGTGGCCACGAGGCCGCTTCGGCCGTCGACCGAGGCCATACGCTGCTCGCCGGTCGGGATCCGGTCGGGCAACGCAAACAGTTCCCGGGCGAGGGCGTCCATCCGGATGAATTGCACCCCGGCCGCCCGTGCGCCGGCCAGGAAGGCCCGGAAGAGGGCGCGCCGGCCCATGCCTTCGATTTCGGCGTGGAGCGTGAAGACATTCGGCCGGCTCGGGTCGAGCAGGGACAGCAGATGCGGGACGATGCGCTCGGGCGGATACTCCGGCCGACCCATCAACTCGTCGAGCGTGGGCAGGGTGCTCGGGATTTCCAACGTGTTGAACATTCGCGTCCCGATCGTCGGAAAGAACGGCCGGTAGCCCCGCGTGTCGCTCGAGTAGAGCAGTCCCGCCTCGTCGTAGACCTGGCGGCTGTGCGCGTTGCTCTGCCAGCCGGCCGCGCCGGCGGTGCGCGCCTCCGTGCCGAAGATCCGGCGAAACTCGGCCCGAGCCCGTCCGAATTCGGCCCGCACGTCCTCCAAGTCCATCGTCATCAGATGATCCTGCCAATGGTAGTGGCTGTAGCTATGGATGCCGACCTCGAAGCCGTCGTCGCGCACCGCCCGGAGGACGGCGGCGTGGCGCCGCCCGATGTGCGGGGCCGGCAACAAGGTCCCGTTGAGCAGCGTGCGCACGCCGTAGAGCTCGACCACGCTCGTGCGCCCGACCTTTTGCAGAAAGCCCGGGCGAAACACCCGGGTGATGGCCCGACCGGTCTGATCGGGCCCAAGCGAAAACAGGAAGCAGGCGGGCGCCCCGAAGGCGCACAGGTCGGCGACCAGATTCGGCACCCCGATCCGGGTGCCGCGGTCGGTGTCGACGTCGACTTTGAGCGCGAGCCGAATCGGCATGGGATCGCTCAGTCGAGCTGGTAGTCGCGATGGGCGAGGTGGTAATCCAACGTCAATTTGATCGCGGTCTTGAGATCGACCTTCGGCTTCCAGCCCAGGAGCTTGCGCGCGTTCGCGATCGACGGCACCCGCCGCTGGATGTCCTGGTAGTACTTGCCAAAATACTTGCCCGACGGCACGACGACCACCTTGGCCTGTTCGGCCTGCTCGCGGTAATCAGGGTAGTCCTTGAACGCGGCGATCATTAGCCGGGCCAGCCGGGCCACGCTGATGTCGTTGGCCGGATTGCCGAGGTTGAAGATCTGCCGCGAGGCCTTGCCGCCCCGATTCTCGATGATGCGCAGGAGGGCGTCGACCCCGTCGTCGATGAACGTGAAGGAGCGGCTCTGCCGGCCGCCATCGACCAATTGAATGGGCTGGCGGAAGATGATGTTGGAAATGAACTGGGTGAACAGGCGCGAACTGCCCTCCTTGGGTTCGAACACGTTGTCCAGCTTCGGGCCGATCCAGTTGAACGGCCGAAACAGCGTGTAGTCGATCCCGTCGCGCACGCCGTAGGCGTAGATGACCCGGTCGAGCAGCTGTTTCGAGCAGGCGTAGATCCAGCGCTGCTTTTCGATCGGCCCATAGACCATGGTGCTCGATTGCTCGTCCAACTCGGCGTCCGGGCACATGCCATACACCTCGGAAGTCGACGGAAAGATGACGCGCTTGCGGTACTTCGCGCACTTGCGGACGGTTTCGAGATTGGCCTCAAAATCGAGCTCGAAGACGCGCAGCGGATCCTTGACGTACTGGGCGGGATTGGCGATGGCCACCAGCGGAATGACCGCGTCGCATTTCTTGACGTGGTATTCGATCCACTCCCGGGAAATCGTGACGTCGCCCTCGACAAATTTGAAGCGCGGGTGGCCCAGGCAATGCCCCAGCTTGTGGTCGCCCACGTCCATGCCGTAGACCTCCCAGTCCTTTTGCTTGAGGATTGCGTGGGTGAGCGAACTGCCGATGAAGCCGTTGGCGCCGAGGATGAGAACCTTGAGGGGCATGGACGAAAATTCGAGCCTCTCAAAGCCGCTGCCCGATGGCAAGCTGCGCGGGGGCGCCCCGCCATTCGGTCCGCGTGAGCTCGAGGGCGCCGTCGCCGGTAGCCACGACGAGGGGTGTCAGCCCCAGGATTTCCCCCGGCGCTCCTCGCCGGTCGCGCACGGCCGGCGAATCCGGCTCGCCCCACCAGACGAGGAGACGGGCGCCGTCCACGTCCGTGAAGGCGCCCGGGTAGGGATCGGTCACCGCCCGAATGAGGTTGAAAATCTCGCGGCTCGTCCGGCGCCAGTCGATCCGCCCGTCCTCGGGGGTGCGCCCGCCAAAATAGGTCGCCTGGCTCTCGTCCTGGGGCGTCTCCCGGGCGGTGCCGGCCAGCAAGGCATCGATCTGGCGGGCCAGAATCCGCCGGGCGCAGGGCAGCACCTTGCGAAACGCCTGTTCGGCCGTGTCGTGCGGGTCGAGGTCGACGCCGTCCTGGTCGACGATCGCGCCTGCGTCCGGAGCCTTGACCATCCGGTGGAGGGTCATCCCGATCCGGGATTCGCCCTGGAGCACGGCCCAGTTGATCGGCGCCCGGCCGCGATATTTGGGCAGGAGCGAGCCGTGCATATTGAAGGCCCCCAGCGGGGCGAGCGCGAGGATCCGGGTGCTGATCATGTGCCGGTAGTAGACCGAAAGAATCAAGTCGGGCTGGAGCGCGGCGATGCGCTCGCGCCATTCCGGTCCGGCCACGCTGGGAGGGGAAAAAACCGGGACCCCCTTTTCCCGGGCCAACCCGGCCGGGGGTCGGAACCAGATCTTCTCGTGAGGATTGTCGTCGTGGGTGAACAGGGCGACCACCGTGTCGCCGCGCTCGAGGAGCAGGGCCAGACACTCGCGGCCCACCTCGCTATAGCCGAAGAACACGATCCGCGGACCGCTCATGCCCGGGTTTCCAGAATTTCGCGCACGAAGTAATTCTGGCGCGAACGCACGACCTGATAGGTGCGGCCGACGTACTCGCCGATCAGGCCGATGCCGATCATCGCCACGCTCAGGAGGAAGAACAGGATCGCCAGGAGGGTGAATACGCCAAAGGTCTCGCGGTCGAGATTGAGGACGAAGCGGCGGAAGAGCAGCACCGCGACGAGCGCGAGGCTGCCGGCCGAACAGGTCATAGCGAAGATCGTGAAGTACTCGAGCGGCGCCAGGGAAAAGCCGGTGATCAGGTCGAAGTTGAGGCGGACGAGCTTGTAAAAGGAGTAGTTCGACACCCCCGCGTGGCGCTCCTCGTGGCGCACCGCCACCTCGCCGGGCCGGCCGGCAAAACTGTAGGCCAGGGCCGGGATGAAGGTGTTGATCGCCCGGCTGCGAACCACCGCGTCGACGATCCCGCGGCTGTACGCCCGGAGCATGCAGCCCTGGTCGGTCATGCGGATGCTGGTCGTATGCTCGCGCACCCCGTTGATGAGCCGCGAGGCCCGCCGGCGAAAGAACGAATCCTGCCGGTCCAGCCGATAGCCGCCCACGTAGTCGAACCCGGCGTCGACCTTCTCCAGCAGCTTGGGGATCTCCTCGGGCGGGTTCTGCAGGTCGGCGTCGAGCGTGACGATGACCGCCCCGCGCACCCGTTCGAAGGCGGCCATCACGGCCATATGCTGGCCGTAATTGGCGTTGAAATCGATCACCCGGGTGACGTCCGGCCGGCGGGCATGCTGCTCCTGGAGGAGCGCATAGGATCGGTCGTGCGAGCCGTCGTTGGTGAACACGACTTCGTAGGTCCGGCCCAGGCCGTCGAGCACCGGATACAGCCGCTGAAAGAGCAGCGGCAGGTTGCCCTCCTCGTTGTACACGGGGATGACGACCGAGATCTGGACCGGAGAGGCGTTCATGGGGTTAGATTTCTTTCCGATGGCGACGGAGGACCAAGCTGACGGCCTCGACCACCCGGGTCACATCGGCGGCGGCCATGGCGGGAAAGAGCGGCAGCGTGAGAATATTCCGTCCGGCGTACTCGGCCTGGGGGAAATCGCCGTCCCGCCAGCCCAGCCGCCGATACATCGCAAAGAGATGGATGGCCGGATAGTGAACGCCCGTGCCGATGCCAGCCGCGTGCAGGTCGGCCATGATCTGCGCCCGCCGCACGGCCAGCCGCTCCTCGGGCAGGACGACCTGGAACATGTGCCAGTTGGCATGCTCGAAATCGGCCACCGGCAGGCGCAATCCGGCCGCGGGACACTCGGACGCCTCGAATTCCCGGAAATAGGCCCGGGCCAGCTCCCGCCGCCGGGCCGTGAAGGCGTCCAGGTGCTCGAGCTGGCCCAAGCCGACGCGCGCGGCCACGTCGGTCAGGTTGAACTTGCCGCCGAGGACCTCGACTTCCATCCCATCCTGGCCGGAACGGACGACGCCTTGCAGCCGATATTGTTCGGCCAGCTTGGCCTCGCGTTCGTCGTTGAGGACGAGACCGCCCCCTTCGATCGTCGTGATGTTCTTGTTCGGATGGAAACTGAAGGAAACGAAGTCGCCGAACGAACCGATCGGCCGGCCGCGCCAGCGGCTGCCGAAGGCCTGCGCCGCGTCCTCGACCACGCGCAGGCCGCGCCGCCGGGCGATGTCGTACAATCGATCGCGATCGACCGGCAGGCCGGCCAGATCCACCGGAATGATCGCCCGGGTGGCCGGCGTGATCGCCGCCTCGATCCGCTCGAGGTCGATATTGCGGCTCACCGGATCGATATCGACGAAAACCGGACGGGCGCCGACCTCCAGGATCACATTGCTCGTCGCCACCCAGGAAAGCGGGGTCGTGATCACCTCGTGGCCCGGTCCGACGCCGGCGATGCGCAGCGCGATCTCCATCGTGCACGTGCCCGAATTGAACACCCGGACGGGCCGGCCCCCGCAATACGCCGAAAGTTTCCCCTCCAGGGCCTTCACCTGCGGACCGGAGGTGAGCCAGCCCGAGCGGAGGACATCGGCCACGCCGGCGATCGTCGCCTCGTCGATCGAGGGCCGGGTCATCGGCAGGAAGCCGGGGCTTTGGCTCGAAGCGGCGGCAACCGCCGGCGCGGGGGTGGACGAGGATGGAGCCGTCATCGGTTGCCCAGAAGATAATGGTCCCGGGTCTGGGCGATCAATTGATAATGGAAGTCCGGATTGGCCATGAGCGGGGCGAGGTCGCGCTTGCGGGCGACGACCAGGGCCGGCTCGGATTGGTTCCATCGGCTCCGAAACTGCGCTTCGGTCACGAACCGGCCCGCCTGCACCGCCAGCGGATCATTTTCCGGCTCGAGTTCGCCCTGGAAGGCGACCAGTTCGACCGTGCGGCCGGCATAGTACGTGAAATCGGGGAAGTACTCGTGGTAGCTATAGATTCGCGCCACCCCGCGGCCGCGCGCCGCCGCGGCGAGCGGCCGGGTGCCCGGCTTGTAGAGCAGCGGCGTCGCCAGGGACACGACACCGACCATCAGCACCGCGGTCAGCCCCGCGGCCACGAGGCTCGCGCGGCCGTCGCCGCGGCGGAGCGTGCGCAGCGCGGCCACAGCGCCGCCGAACAGGATGGCCGCGAGCGCCACGGCGTAGCGGCGCAGCGCCGCCGCCGTGTCGGCGTCCAGATGCAATTTTCCCGGGAAGAGGACGGCGCCTCCGGCCGCCGCCGCCAGCACGACCGCCATCGCCGCAAATACGCCCGTGCCGAAGCGCAGCGCCCGCGCGTCGTTGTCGCGCCAGACGCCCGCCAGCCATTCGCCCAGCACGACCGCCACGGCCGGAAACACCGGCAGGATATAGGGCGGCAGCTTCGAGCCCGAGGCGCTGAAAAACGCGAAGATCGTAGCCGCCCAGATCAGGAAAAAGATTCGCTCCGGATGGTCGCCCCGCCGCCGCCAGGCGTCGGTTCCGCCCCGGCGCAGGGCCGGCCAGAGGTGCCCCACCCACGGAAACAGGCCGCCGATCAGGATCGGCACGAAAAAATAGGGCGGCTGATACCGTCCGTGCTGCTTGGTCGTAAACCGTTCCCAGTGCTCGTGGACAAAATAAAAATGCGCCCACGTGGGATTGTGGACGGCGACGGCCACATGCCAGGGCGCCGCGATCAACAAGAAGACGGTGAGGCCGCTCGGCAGATAAAGCGGCCGCAGCCGCTTCCATTGGCCGCCCACGAGCAGCCAAAGCAGCATGACCAGGCCGGTCAGCATGAAGCCGATCAGGCCCTTGGTGAGCGTGGCCAGGGCGGCGCTGGCGTACATTCCCCAAAAGAACGCGCGGCGCCGCCACCCCGGCCGCTCGCGCATCCCGAGAATGAAGCAAAACAGCGTCGAGGCCATGAGCACAGACACCGCCATGTCGAGGACGAGAAAGCGGGCCACCCCGGCATAAAACACGCTGGTGCCGAGCACGATTCCGGCCACCATCCCGGCCCCGCGGCCATACAGACGCCGCGCGACCGCGTAGGTGAGCAGGACGCCCCCGAGGCCGAAAAGGGCCGGAGTCAGCCGCACAGCCCATTCGCCCGGTCCAAAGGCGCGGATCGAGGCCGCCACCGTCCAGTAGACCAGCGGCGGCTTTTCGAAGTAGTTGACGCCGTCCAGCCGGGGAGTCGTCCAGTCTCCGGCCGCCAGCATCTCCCGGGGAATCTCGGCGTACCGGCCCTCGTCCGGGTTGTCGAGCGGGGCCCGCCCGAGGACAAAGAAGTACATCGCCCCGCAAACAATCGCCAGGCCAAGCAGATCGCGGATCCAGAAACGGACGGATGAGATTGTAGGGGTGGCCACGGAGCGGACGGGCCACTCTGGACTTCCCCCAAGCCCCGGCAAAGGCTTTTCTTCCCCTACCCATGCCGGCGGCCCCCAAGACATTCGCGATGGTTTGCGGAGCGGACGATTATCTCGTCGGCCGGGCGGGCAAGGCGCGGTTCGCGGCGCTGGCCGCGGACGTCGCCGACGAGTTCTCCCGGGAAATCATCAACGGATTCGCGGCCAATGTGTCCGAGGTCGGCGAGGCGCTCGCCCGGTTCCGCGAGTCGGTGCTGACCGTTCCGCTGTTCGGCGGCCGGCGGGTCGTCTGGTTGAAGGACGTCAACTTTCTGGCGGACTCCGTCACCGGACGGGCGGAAAGCACGCTGGCCCTCGTGGAGGAGCTCCAGGCGCTCCTGACCTCCGTTCACCCCGAGGAGGTGGCCGTGCTCATCACCGCCGCGCCGATCGACCGACGGCGCTCGTTCGCCAAATGGTGCGAGAAGACCGCCGACTTCGAATTCATCGGCGACGACGACGGGGGCGATCTGTCGGCGGTGGCCGCGGCCGAGGCCCGGACCCTCGGCGTCTCCTTCGCTCCGGGGGCGATCGAGCTATTGCTGGCCCGGGTCGGAGCCAACAGCCGACTGCTGGTCGAAGAGGTGCGCAAACTCGCCGCGTACGCGCCGTCCGCGCCGATCACCGAGGCCGATGTCGGCGAACTTTCGCCCAACGTCGCGCAGGGCGATTTTTTCGAGACGGCCGACGCGTTTTTCAGCGGCGATCTGCCCTGGACCCTGGCCGCCCTGCATCGGCACTTTTTCGCCGGGGGCGACGCCCGGCCGGTGATCGCCGCTCTGCAGAACCGCAACCGCATTCTCCTCCAGGCCCGCGCGCTCTTCGACTCGGGGGAGGCCCGGCCGGGGCCCCGGGGCATCGACGGGCTGGCGCAGGCCGCCGGCCGGTTCCGGGACCGGTTCGGCGAGGCCGCGGACGCGAAATCCGCCTACAACATCTTTTCCCAGAATCCCTGGTACCTGGGCAAATTGGTCGGCTCCGCCAAGTTGCCCACTTTGCGTCGGCTGATCGACACCCAGCGCGAACTCGTCGCCGCCTTCGAGGAACTCGTCCGACGCCCCGACGACCCGGAGGCGATCCTGCGCGATATGAGCGTGCGCTGCCTTTCATAGGCTTGCGCGCGGCAAAGCCGGGGGGTTTGCTGGGCGTCTTGCCGCCCAACGAACCCACGCCCCCCGCCGACTCGATTCCCAACATCCTCGCCGAGCGCTACGCCTCGGCGGCGATGAAGGCAATTTGGTCCCAACGCGGACGCATCGCGCTGGAGCGCGATTTTTGGATCGCGGTGATGAAGGGTCAGCGCGACTTGGGCGTGCCCATTCCCGCCGAGGCGATCCGCGACTACGAGAAGGCCCGGGCGACCATCGACCTCGCCTCGATCGCCCGGCGCGAGCGCACCACGCTGCACGACGTCAAGGCGCGGATCGAGGAGTTCTCGGAGCTGGCGAAGCGCCAGTTCATCCATCTGGGCCTGACCAGCCGGGACCTGACCGAGAACGTCGAACAGCTCCAAATCCAACGTTCGCTCAAGCTGATCGAATTCAAGGCGGCCGCCGCCCTGCTCGCCCTGTCCCGCCAGTCCGAGGCCCATCGCGATCTCATGGTCACGGCGCGCACGCACAACGTGCCCGCCCAGCCCACCACGCTGGGCAAGCGCTTCGCCATGTTCGGCCAGGAGCTGCTGATCGGCTTCGCCCGGTTGCAGGACCTGATCGGCCGCTACCCGGTCCGCGGCCTGAAGGGCGCGGTCGGCACGCAGCTCGATCAGCTGACGCTCCTCGGCGGCAACGCGCCCAAGGTGGCCGACCTCGAGGCGCGCGTGCTCCGGCACCTGGGCTTCCGCTCGTCGCTGAACGCCGTCGGCCAGGTTTATCCGCGCAGCCTGGACTTCGAGGTGGTGAGCGCCCTGCACCAGATCGGCGCGGCCGGGGCGAGCTTCGCCACGACCCTGCGTTTGATGGCCGGGGCCGGGCTGGTCAGCGAGGGCTTCCAGGATGGCCAGGTCGGTTCGTCGGCCATGCCCCACAAGGTCAACGCCCGCAATTGCGAGCGGATCTGCGGATTTTCGACCGTCCTATCCGGATATGTGGCCATGACGGCCAACCTGTCCGGCCACCAATGGAACGAGGGCGACGTCTCCTGCTCGGTGGTGCGCCGGGTGGCGCTGCCCGACGCGTTTTTCGCCCTGGACGGCCTATTTGAGACCTGGCTCACGGTGCTCGACCGATTGGAGGTGTACCCGGCGGCCATCCTCGCCGAAAACCAGCGCAATCTGCCTTTTTTGGCCACCACGACGATCCTCATGGAGGCCATCAAGAACGGCGCCGGCCGGGAAACCGCCCATGGCGCGATCAAGGAGCATGCCCTGGCGGCGGCCAAGGCGCTGCGCGCCGCCGACGGGGCGCCGGATCTGGTGACCCGCATCGCCGAGGACCGCCGGGTGGGCCTGTCCAAGAAGAACCTGCAGGCGATCCTATCGGATAGCGCCCGGTTCGTGGGCGCCGCCGCCCACCAGGTCGACGCCCTCGTCGCCGAGGTAAAACCGCTGGCCAAGCGCTTCAAGGACGCCGCCAGCTACAAGCCCGCACCCCTCCTGTAGCCGCAGCCCGCCGAAATTTTCGTTTGCGTAGCCTCCCTGCGGCCCGCTTGACTGTCCCTTCGCTTTGTTTGTCTCCATTCTCAAAAAATCTCCGTCATGGCTGAACTCGTAGGCAACGTCTTGGTGGGCCAGTCCGGCGGCCCAACGTCCGTCATCAACGCCAGTGTCGCCGGCATCATCGCCGAGGCCCTGAACCATTCCTGTGTCGAGGAGGTTTACGGATGCCTAAATGGAGTCCTGGGCCTCCTGCAGGAGGAACTGATCGATCTGGCCGCCGAGTCGCAGCAGCAGATCCGCGCCCTGCGCCACACGCCCGGCGCCGCCCTGGGCACCTGCCGGTTCAAGCTGAAGCGCCAACAGGATTTCGAGCGCATTCTCGAGGTCATCAAAGCGCATAACATCCGTTACTTCTTCTACATCGGTGGCAATGACTCCCAGGACACCGCGGACAAGATCTCCAAGCTGGCGGCCCAGCAGGGCTACG
>CAZWMF010000053.1:0-5893 GCA_964634535.1 uncultured Opitutaceae bacterium
GATCAAAGCCGTCGTCGATGGACGCAAGGGCAAAGTCTTTAGCCGCGTCTCGCGCGACATCACGATCGCAGCCAAGTCGGGCGGCGGCGACCCGGAGATGAATCCGCGGTTGCGCACCCTCCTGATGAAGGCGCGGGACGCCAACATGCCCGCGGACAATGTCGAGCGGGCCATCAAGAAGGGCACGGGCGAATTGCCCGGCGTCGTCTTCGAGGAAATCACCTACGAGGGCTATGGGCCGGGTGGAGTCGCCATCATCATCAAGGTCACGACCGACAACAAGAATCGCGCCGCCGCCGACCTGCGCAGCGTCCTGACCCGCTTCGGCGGCCATCTGGCCGGGGCCAATGCGGTGTCTTTCCAATTCATCCACGCGGGCCAGTTCCTCGTGGCCAAGGACAAGGCGAATGAGGACACCCTGATGGAAGTGGCGCTCGAGGTGGGCGCCGACGACGTGATCACGACGGAGGAAGGCTACGAAATCCGCTGCAACGTCCACGGCTTCGACAAGGTGGCCCTGGCCCTCGAGCAGAAGGGCATCAAGCCCGACAGCGCGGAGATCGCGTACATTCCGACCAATGCGATCCCGGTCGCCGACGTGGCCGCCGCCCGCACGCTGCTCAAGCTGCACGAGGCGTTGGACGAACTCGACGACGTCCAACAGGTGTTTTCGAACGAGGAAATCGACGAGCGGACCGCGGCGGCCGCGCAAGTTTAGCGGCACGTCGGCGCCCGCGCATCGGGCCCGCGCCGCGGGCTGTCATAAGCCCGCCCCCACCCTTGCCTCGCCGGGGCCGGCCGGATTGAGTGGCGGGTGCAATGACCGACGCCGCCCAGGATTCGCCCGCGACCGGCGCCGGCCCGCGTCACGGACAACCCGGCGACGTCGGCCTGGTGCAGCCCCGGGATTTTTTCCATCCGCACGAATTCGTATTCAAGAGCGGGCGGACGCTGCCCAATTTCACGCTGCGCTATGAGACCTACGGCACGCTCAATCCGACCCGCGACAACGCGATTCTGATCTGCCACGCCCTGAGCGGCGACCACCACTGCGCCGGCTGGCATCACCCGGAGGACCGCAAGCCGGGCTGGTGGAACAACCTCATCGGCCCGGGCAAGGCGGTGGACACCGGCCGATTTTTTGTGATCTGCGCCAACGTGCTGGGCGGCTGCCAGGGTTCGACCGGACCGTCTTCGATCAATCCCGAGACCGGGCGGGCCTACGGCATGACCTTCCCGTCGGTCGCCGTCCGCGACATCGTCCACACCCAGCACCTGCTGCTCGACCATCTGGGGGTGAATGAATTGCACGCCGTGATCGGCGGCTCGATGGGCGGCATGACCGCCACCCTCTTTGCCATCGAGTTCCCCGACCGCGTGCGCCGGGTGCTGGCGATGGCGACCACCGCGCGGGAAAGCGCCCAGGCCATCGCTTTCAACGAGGTGGGCCGCCAGGCCATCATGCAGGACCCGGCCTGGAACGGCGGCGACTACCCGGCGAACGGCGGACCGCGGGTGGGCCTCGCCATCGCCCGGATGATGGCGCACATCACGTACCTGAGCGACGCGTCGATGGACCGGAAATTCGGGCGGCGCAAGACCCAGGGCGGGGCGGCCGCGGAATTCGACGCGCTGTTCGAGGTCGAAAGCTACCTGCGCCACCAGGGCCAGACCTTCATCAACCGTTTCGACGCCAATTCCTACGTCTATATCACGCGCGCGCTCGACCACTTCGACCTGGCCCAGGCCTACGGATCCCTGGAACAGGCCTTTGTCCCCGTCCGGGCGGAGAGCCTGATCGTGGGCTTCTCGAGCGACTGGCTCTTTCCGCCCGAGCAGAACCGCGCCATCGCGCTCGCCCTCCTGCGCGCCGGCAAGTCGGCCAGCTACGCCGAATTGACCACCGACCTGGGGCACGACTCCTTTCTGCTCGAGAGCGAGGACCTCTACGCCCTGGTCCGCGCCTTCCTGGAGCGCGACGCGGTCGCCGCCGACTTCGCCATCTGATGCCCGCCATGGTCAAACCAGCCGAAAAACGCACGGTGGACATGCAGATCATCGGCGAGTGGGTCGACCTGCATTCCCGCGTCCTCGATCTCGGTTGCGGCCGCGGCGAACTCCTGGACTTTCTGGTGCAAAGCAAGCAGGTGAGCGGACAGGGGGTGGACCTCGATTTTCGCAAGGTCACCGAGTGCGTGCGCCGCGGGCTGGTAGCCTATCAGGGCGACATGACCGGGTTCATGCGCGCCTTTCCGCCGAAGCACTTCGACCGGGTGATCTGTTCGCGGACCGTGCACGAACTGGTCCATCCGACCGACGTCATCCTGGAGGCCCTCCGGGTCGGCCGCGCCCTGACCGTGGGCTTCGTCAACCACGGGTATTGGAAGAATCGCGTCAACGTGCTGCTGCGCGGGCGCAAGGTGCGCAACGTCGTCTATCCCGAGGAATGGTTCGAAAGCCGGCCGGCCAATCCGGTGACCATCGCCGATTTTGAGGATTTCTGCCGGATCAAGGGCATCCGGGTCGTGCGCCGGGTGCACCTGATGGGCGACTGGAAAACCCACTGCCGCGCTCTACCCAATCTGCTCGCGGGCTACGCCCTGTACGACCTGACCCGTTAACCGGCGTGGGTCGGGCTTCCCGGGGAAGCGCCGAGGCGGGCGGCCTGAAAGAGGACCACGCAATCGGATGCGTCGGTCGTGTGCAGCCAGTGGGGCTGAAACCGCTCGAACTCCCGGTCGACCGCCGCTCGCAGGCCGCCGACTTCGATCACCAAAATGCCGTGCGGGGCCAACCGGCGCGGCGCCTGCCGCAAGAGCCCGCGCACGATGGCCATGCCGTCCGGCCCGCCATCGAGCGCCAGCCGCGGCTCCCGGCGGTACTCGGGCGGCAGCCGCGCGACGCGCGCACTCGGTTCGTACGGCGGATTGCTGATGATCACGTCGTAGGTGGCGGCCGGAACGCCGGCCAACAGGTCGCTTTCATGCAGGGCGATCCGGCGGGACAGCCCGTGTGCCCGCACGTTGATCCGCGCCACGGCCAGGGCCTCGGCCGAAAGGTCGACGGCATCGACCCGCGCCGCCGCGAAATGCTCGGCCAGGAGAATGGCGAGGCAGCCCGAACCGGTGCAGATGTCGGCCGCCCGTTTGACGACCCGACCCGGCGGCAGCCAGGCGTCCAATTGTCCGGCGATGATCTCCAAAAAATAGCTGCGCGGGATGATCGTGCGCTCGTCGACATAGAACCGGCGCCCGTCGAGCCAGGCCTCGCGGGTGAGATACGCGGCCGGGATGCGCTCGATCACCCGCCGGCGCAGGAGCGAGGCGAGGGTGGCGCGCTCCGCCGGTTCAATCGCCCGCCGCAGGGTCTGCGGACCGGAGCCGAGCGGCAGCCCCAACCCGTGCAACAGCAGATAAAGCGCCTCGTCGTGCGCATCCACGGCGATTTGGCCCAGGGCGGGCCGGTAGCGCCGGTACAAGCCCTCGGCAAACTCAAGCCAGGCACCCAGCGTAGCCAATCGGTCGATTCCGGCGAACGCGTCGACCCTAGGGCGTGGGGCTTTCCTTCGCTTCGGGGTCGGTGACATGCACGTGGTTGGAAATGTGCTCGGGACAGTAGCACGCGTCGCCCGCGCACCGGGAACAGTAGCGAAAATCCATCTCGGGGTTCGTCCGGTCGGTCTTGCCGCAGATGCGGCAGGTATGCCGCGCGCCCGGGGCGCTGCGCTCGGCGGCCCGCGCCGCCCCGGTGGTCACCTGGCGGGTGCGCACCCCGGCGGCCCGCCAGAGATCGCGGCCGAAGAACAGGAAGAAGTTGCCAACCGCCGCCAGCACCTGCAGCCGGCCGGGCCAGTCGCTTCTCACGAACGAGATGAGGTAAGTGGCCCAGGCGACCAGCGCCAGCCACTTGATCCGCACCGGAATGATGTAGAAGAGCAGGATTTCGAAATTCGGATTCAGGTAGGCGAAGGCCAGAAAAACGCTGCCAGCCAAGGATAGGTAGGTCACCAAGCCGCCGGGAAAGAGAAAGCTGACCGCGACCGTCAGCGCATAGCCGACAAACAAAAAGACGTTGAACCGGAATGCACCCCAATATCCCTCCAGGGCCGACCCCAAAAAAAAGAACATCCACCATCCGAAGACGTCTACGAGGATCGGATTGAGACTGAGCCCCAGGGCCGGCGGAATGAAGACGAACGTGATGAGCCGCCACCACTGGCCCGCGATCACCGCCGCCGGGATCAAGGCGAGATCAGCCGGCTCCACCGCGCCGCGAAACGATATGGCGAACCAGGCCAGGACTTGGCCAACCACCAAAATCAATGCCAAGCCGGGGATCGCAAACCGACCCAAAAGACGCTCCAGTCTGTCGAAAAAGGACAAGCCGGTCACTTTCTCGCGCTTTCCGGCAGCTGCGCAACCAGGATTTGCTTCTTGGGCAAGAGGCGCGGTTCGCTGACCTGCGCGAGGAGCGCTCGGACGTCCGCAAACCGGCCTTGCTGCACCCGCACATTGGCCTCCTGCAGGATATAGACTTGGCGATCGAACGGACTGGCGGCCTCGGCGGCCAGGGCGCTCCAGGCCCGATAGGCCTGGTCCCAGTCGGGATGCTCCAGGTCGGCCCAGGACTGCGCGTAGCGGTAGGTGAATTCTATCCGATCCGGGGCGAGCTCCGCCGCGCGTCGAAAGGCCGCCTGCAAATCCCGGTCGATTTCGGCCCGGGTGTAGCCGCCCTTGGCGATGAAGGTGTCGCGGGCCTCGTAGAGCAGGGTGCCCAACTGGTATTCATAAAGCGGCTCGTCGGGAGCCAATTTGATCGCCGCCCGAAAGTAATCGGCCGCCTCCAGCGGCTTGCCATCTTCGGCCAAAAAATTGCCGAGCTCGTTCTTGACCAAGGCGATATTGGGGTCGAGATGGTCGGCTTTGAGCAGCGCAAGCATCGCCTCCTTCGGCTGATCGAGTTGGCTCAGCAAATAGCCGTAGGACGCGTAAGCGGCCGCGAAGTCAGGGTTTTGCTGCACGAGCAGCTCGTATTCGTGCAAAAGGCCCTCGAGCTGGGTGCGGAGACTGTCCTGGTCGAGCTTGCTGCCGGCCTGCCGCGTGTCGGCCACTTCGGCCAGGAGCACCTTCTGGCGCTCGACAATGCTCTTTAAGGCCCGCTCACCCATGGTTTCACTCTGCGCGCGCGCCGCCCACCCCGTACCCGCGAGAAGGGCGAGGATCACGATGCGCGAGAAAAGGGTGACGAACCGGGGAACGGACATGGGCAAGGGATGAAAAACCGAAAGGGCGCTGCTTGGCAAATGCGCTGCGACCGATCCATCGGCCAAAAGTGCCTTTTTCTTGGCGGCGACCGCCGCGCGTGCGAACATCCCCCCCGCTCTGTGACGATCCTCGACCGGCATATTTTCCGCAGCGCCTTTTTCACCTGCCTCGCTGCGATGGTCGTGTTCGCCTTTGTGCTGGTGGCCGGAAACGTCGTCCGGGACGTGATCGGGCAGGGCTTGCTCGGCCAGATTTCGTGGACCCAATTCGCGCGCTTCACCCTATTGCTCATCCCGTACGTGGCCGCCTACGCCCTGCCGATGGGCATGCTCACCGGGGTGCTGCTGACTCTGGGCCGCCTGTCGGCCGACAGCGAGATCACCGCCATGCGCGCGGCCGGCCTGAGCGTTCCGCGGATCGCGTTGCCGATCTTTTTGCTCGGGCTATTGGGGGCCGCCACCGCGATACCGACCAACTTCCGCTGGATGCCCTGGGCGGCCGTGGAGAAGGAGAAGGAACTGGCCGACCTCATCCGCGCCAATCCGCTCAATTACATCGTGCCGAAGACGTTCATCTATGACTTTCCCGGCTCGGTCGTCTACGTGGGCCGCCGCCAAGGCGGCGACCTG
>CAZWMF010000053.1:5903-12456 GCA_964634535.1 uncultured Opitutaceae bacterium
GCATGCGGGCGACGAGCCTGTGGCACGCCGATTCGGGCCACCTCGACTTCGACGAGGAGGCTTTTGCGTTCATCCTGACCCTGCACGGCGTGATGGCGGAAACCTTCGACGAACGAAATGTCGAACGGTTCGCCGAGCCGCCGAAAGTCGCCGTCTCGGAAAGCTGGGATCCGATGCGCTTGCCGCTCAGCCAGCTGCTCGGCCGGGAACCGGCGAAGCAAAAGCTGCAATGGATGACCTATAGCGAACTCGAACATGAAGAAGCGCGCCGGGCGGCAGTGCCGTTGGGGGCGGGTGGGCTGAAGGCGCGCGTCCAATCGGTCCTGCAGGCCAAGCTGACCCTGGTCGGTAAATTCAACACGATCCTCGCGGTCTTTTCGTTTTGCTTCATCGGAATCCCCTTGGGGATCAAGGTTTCCCGCCGGGAGACGAGCGCCAATCTCGGCCTCGCGGTGGCCCTGGCGCTCGGCTATCAATTCCTGTCGGTGGCCGTGAGCTGGCTCGACCGCCGCCCCGACCTGCGCCCCGAATACCTGCTTTGGTTGCCGAACATCTTGATCCTGGGCCTGGGCATCATCTTATTCCGGCGCATCGACCAGCCCGCGAGCCGCTAGCCTGCATCCGTCGCAAGACCGGTAAGACGGGCGCCTGATTCCCGAACGGACACGGCCGCAGCCTAAGGTCGAGTCACACCGGGGATCGCCGCATTTGCCGCCGCAATTTGCGACAGCTGCAGGCCAAACCCGCCGCGCCTTCGCGGGCCGGCGGTCCGCCAAGGCGGAAAACCAATGCCGCTTCGGTGTGCAGTCGACTCTGTCAGAAACTCGTCCTTGCCAATCCTAGCCCGTCCGCCATGCTCAACTGAGCGGATTCCGGCCTCCCCCCGCACAACACGCTGGAATTAGCTTTCTTACCAACGTTTCCCATCGCCGGGCTGAGTTTTCGTTCGTTCCCATCATCATGAAGATTCCTCGGATCGTCCCCCTAAGCTTCCGTACGCTTCCTGGGCTGGCGCTAGTCCTGGCGCCAGCGCTCCTTCGAGCTGGCGACGACGCTCTGGACGCGGTCCAAAAAACCGCCACGCAGTGGGTGCAAATGCGCACCGAAACGGTGCGACTGAACAACGAGTGGACCGCCCAGCACGGCATCGTGGAGGCCACGACCGCCGCATTGGAAGAGCGGGCCAGGATGACCGAGGCCAAGCGAGACAATGTGAAGGCGAAGAACGCCAGCGATCAGGCGGATATCCATGGCGTCGAGGCCAAGAACCAGGCGGTCGACGATTCCATCCGCGAGGCGGACAGCCGACTCAAGCAACTCCGGGAACGCCTCGTCCAGATCCGCCCCTCGCTGCCTCCGCGCCTTTCGGAGGCCTTGGAACTGCCGTACCGCAGCCTGGCCAACCCCGACCTCGCTCCCGTGGACCGCATGCAGCTGACCATGACGATCCTGAATCGGTGCGTGCAGTTCAATCGGACGATTTCCTACGACCAGGAACCGGTGTCGCTCGACGGCGGCGCAAACCGGAAGTTGCTCGAAGTCATCTATTGGGGCCTCAACCGCGGCTACGCCCTGGACCGGCCGGCCGGGCAGGCGTGGTTCGGCTCACCCGGCCCCAATGGCTGGCATTGGGAAGCCCACCCGGAGGCGGTCGCTCAGGTGGCCAACCTCATCGCGGTCGCCAACGACAAGGCCGAGCCGAACTTTGTCGCCGCGCCCGCCGCGCTGCTCCACGTCGCCCCGGAGGCCTCCAAATGAACCGATCGACCCTGACCTGGCCCCGGCTCACCCTGCTCGCTTTGGGCATCGCCGCCGCGGGCGTGCGCGGCGAGGAGACCTTTGACGCCGCGTTGCAACGGACCGCCCAAAACTACGCCGATCGGCTTCAGCAAGCCGGCAAGGAACTCAACGAGACCCGCGCCCGGATCGCCCAGGAGAAGGCCCCGCTCCTCGCGCGCATGCGCCGCGCCGAAGACCGCATTCTCTCGGCCGACCAGGAAACGCTGCAGATGGAAACTGCGGCCAATCATGTGCAGGGAGTCCGGCGCAGCCTGCTAAAAACCGCCGAACTGCTCTATAAGAATACGACCTATATCAACACCGTGGCGCAGGAGGGACTAAAGGCCTTCGGGGACGGGTTGGCGCCCGGGGAAGCCCAACGGGTTTCCGACCCGCTCTTGGCCTTGCAGACCAAACTGGGCGATCCGGCAAGAAATGTCGACGCGAAGACGGCGGTCGACGTGGCGGAGTTTCTGTTCCAGCAGATTGAATTGTCCACCGGCGGTTACGCCGCGGCCGGCAGCGCGCAACGGGCCACCGACAATCAAATCGTGCCGGGCCGATTCGCGTTCACCGGACCGCAGACCTATTTCCGGTCCGACGATGGGACCGTGACCGGCATCGTTACGCGCGGGCCGGAGGGAACCCCCTATCCGATCGTGTACGCGCTGCCTGCGTGGAGCCCCGATGCGGCCTCGGCCTTTTTTCAGGGCCGGGTTTCGACGGTTCCGTCCGATGCGACCGACGGGAAGGCTTTGCGGCTGAAGCAGACCAAGGGGAGCCTGCGCGACCACATCGACAAGGGCGGCGTGGTCGCCTATGTCATCGTCTGCGTCGGCCTGGTCGCGCTCGTGCTGATCGTGCAAAAGGCGTTCGATCTCGTGCGCATGTCGGTCGACCGCCCCGAGGTCGTCCAGGACTTCCTGAAGGTCGTCGCCCGCGGCCGGGCGGACGAAGCCCGGCAGGCCCTGGGATCGCTCCGCGGTTCGACCCGCGAACTCTACCAGGTCGGGCTGGACTTTCGCGACCAGCCCAAGGTGGTGCTCGAAGAACGCCTGGAAGCGGTGCTCCTGCGCCAGCGCCTGCACTATGAACGCCGCCTGCCGCTGCTCGCGGTGATCGCGACGGCCGCACCCCTGATGGGGCTGCTCGGCACGGTCGTCGGCATGGTGCGAACCTTTGCGCTCATCACGGTCTTCGGCACCGGCAACGCGGGCAAATTGGCCTCCGGCATTTCCGAGGTGCTGGTGGCGACCGAGCTGGGTTTGACCGTGGCCATACCCACGCTGGTGGCCCACGGCTTCCTCACCCATCGGATCCAAAAGAATCTGTCCCTCCTCGAGCGCTACGCCCTGGAATTCGTCACCGCCACGCGGACGGGCGAGACCGATTCTGCGGTCGCCGCCCAGGCGAGCACGCCTGCATGAAGGCCTTGCTCCACCTCATCGAGACCGGCGGGCCGGCGATGATCGCGATCATCGCCCTGTCGGTCGTCCTGTACTCGCGCTGCTTCCTGCTGTTCTTCGACTTGGCGCGCCGCCGCCGGGATCTGCCGCTCGTGGCGGCCGACCGCGCGCTCGGTCTAAGCTGGGAAGCCCACGACTTGGAGCAGGGTTTCCGCCATGAGCGCATTTCGCTCGGGGCCATGATCGCCGCCGCCCCGCTGCTCGGCTTGCTGGGCACGGTGATCGGGATGACGCGCACCTTCGAAAGCGTCGCCGCCCAAGTCGGCCAGAAATCCATGGAGGGCCTGGCCAGCGGCATCTCCGAAGTGCTGATTTCGACCGAATCCGGGCTGGCGGTGGCCATACCCGCGCTCCTGCTCGTGTATGTCGCCCACCGGCAAATGCACCGCCTGCTGCAGGACATCAACCGGCTCGAACACGGTGGGTCGACGGAGGCCAACCCATGATCGGCCGGCGCCAGGCCCACGGCAAGTTCGAGGCGACCCACATCGACATGGTGCCAATGGTCGACTGCATGATGGTGCTGATCATCTTCCTGATGATCAGCAGCGCGTTCATCAGCGATCCCGGGATCGAAGTCGACAAGCCCGATGTCAGCGGCACGCAGACGGGCGACCAGAACGCCCTGTTGATCGCCATCTCGCGCGACAACCGGATTTTCTTCGACGGTCAGGAGATTCGCCCCGACCAGGTGGCCACCCTGGTCAAGCAAGCGGCGATCGGCCGGTCGCCCGCTCTGATCATCCGGGCCGATCGGTCTTCCAGCCATGGCGTCTTCGCCGGGGTATACGCCGAAGCCAAACGCGCCGGCATCCAGCACGTGCAGTTTGCCACGGCGCGCTCCGATTAGGCTGCATCCATGACCGCTCCCGCACTCCCGAGCCCACCGCCGCAAGCGTCCCCGCAACGGGGACGCCTGGCGCTGAGCGCGTGCCTGGGCGCCGGCTTCACGTTTTGCCTGTTTTGGTCGATCGCGCAGCTCGAGAATTACCATCCGGCTCCGCCGCCCGAACCGCCCCTCGACCTGCAGATGGCGGTCTTGCAGATGCCGCCGCCCCCGCCGCCGCGCGAGACGCCGGCCGAACCGGCCGAACCGGTGACGATCGACACCGGCATTCTCGCTGAAAGCGCGGACAGCCCCGTCAAGATCTCGGTGAACCCGCCCAATCTGAACGACCTCCTGCCGCCGACGCCGGTCGCGCCGCCGGCCCGCATCCAGGTCACCCAACTTTACACGGAATTGCGGCCAAAGGTGGATTTGTCCACCGACGACCAGCACGTCTACCAACAAAACGACGTCGATCAACAACCCGGCGTGCTCTACCGGGTGCTCCCCAATATCACCCAGCGAATGGCCGGCGGCGCCTCCCGTCTGACCGTGAGCATTCTGATGATCATCGACGAGCACGGCGTCGGCAAAGTGATCCGGTTGGTCAAATCCACCGGCATCCCGGCGGCCGACGAGTTGGTCACCGAAGACCTGCCGCAGTGGACGTTCTCCCCCGCGATCCGCCGCGGCAAGCGGGTCAAGATCATGCTGGTCGTACCGCTCATCTTCCAATTCTCCAGCCCGTCCCGATTCGAAGCTTGAACATGAAAAAGAGATCCTGGCTCGCCGCCCTGCTGCTCGCCCTGCCCGCCGCCGGCCAGGAACCCAGCGCCGCTTCGGCCGAGTCCGACTCGTCGCTCGTCGACCTCGTGCGCCACCACCACGAGGACTCCAATGGGGACGAGGACAAGCCGAAGCTCGATCCCAAGCGCATCATCAACGAGTCCAATGGATTTCTGAAGGAGCGCGAGCCGGAGATGAACGCCGAGGAGTACGCGATCTACGAGAAGGTGACGGCGATGCTCGCATCCAATCCCGCGTTTGCCGTGACGCTCCTGGAAGGGATGATGAATGACAAGGAGCCGCCCAGCCCGGCCTTCGCCTTCATCCTGGGCAACGCCTATTACTCCGCGGGCGACCTGGACAAGGCCGAGGAGCGCTTCAAAAGCGCGGTCGACCGCTATCCCACATTTTTGCGCGCCTGGAACAACCTGGGCATTCTCTACTACTCGGCGCGGAAGTACCCGGAGGCGATCGCCTGTCTGTCCAAATGCGTGACGCTGGGCGATCGCGACCCCGCGACCTTCGGCCTGCTCGGTTACTGCCTCGAGCAAACCGGCGGCGTCGTGCAGGCGGAGATGGCCTACATGCAGGCCCTGTCCGGCGATCCCGCCAATTCGGACTGGATGGAGGGATTGCTGCGCATCTATGTCGAGGGCAAGCAATATGGCCGGGCGGAATGGCTGGCCAAGGACCTCATTCGGAAGGAGCCCAAGACGACGCGCTTCTGGCTCATCTATGCGGGCATCATGGTCAACAGCAACCGCAAGCTCGAGGCGATGGCGCTGTTGGAGACCGCGGTCACGGCGGGTGTCGCCGGCCCCAATGAACTCAATTATCTCGCGGACCTCTATGCGAACGAGCAATTGGTCCCCGAGGCGATCGCCATCTACCGCCGGATCATGGTCGACAACCCCGACATCGGAGAGGGCAAGCTGCTCAATTTGGCCAAGTCCGAAGTCTATGCCGGCGACCTGCCGGAAGCGCAGCAGGTCCTCGACGCCTTGTCGGCCAAGATTTCCGCCAAGGGCCATGTCGAGTTTCTTCAAGTTCAAGCCGACCTGCTGGCGGCCCAGAACCAATGGCCGCAGGCCCGCAAGGTCCTGCAGGAGCTCCTGACCGAATCGCCGATGAACGGGCAGGGGTTGCTGAGCCTCGGCCACACCTACGCCGCTGAAGACGATTTTGCCCGCGCCGAACTGACTTTCGAAGAGGCCAGTCACGTGCCCGATTCGACCTATCGGGCAAACCTGGAATTGGCCCAGCTCGAATTGAAGGACCGGCACTATGACAAGGCCGTCCAATATCTCGAAAATGCGCTGGCCATCGAAAAGTCGCCGCCGGTCGAGGACCTGCTGGCCCGCGTCAAACCCTTGGCCACCGGCGGGGAGCTTTCGGGCGACTGACGGACGCGCCATGGAAGCGACGGCAAACCGTCCGGGCCAGGAAAACGATCCCAGACTCCTCGCGATTTGGGCCGTATTGGGTAAGGTGCTTGAGCGCATCGACCGTAAATCCGTGGTCGAGCCCCACTCCGCCGAACGCTTTTCCCTCTTAACCTCCGCTCGTCGAATGTCTGGCCTCGGTTGCATCCGTCTCAAGCCCGTTTGCGTATAAGTCACCCCGGTCACGCCCATTTTATGAATCCCCGCTCGAAATCGCCTGGAACGCTCGGCGGAAGGGAACCCGCCGGCACGAG
>CAZWMF010000054.1:0-12264 GCA_964634535.1 uncultured Opitutaceae bacterium
TCAACGGCGCCAGCGCCGCCCTCGCGATTTCCGACATTCCCTGGAACGGTCCGATCGGCGCCGTGCGCATCGGCCAGGTCGACGGGCAGTTCGTGGTCAATCCCACGATCGAGCAGATGTTCAGCTCCAACCTCGATCTGATCTATGTCGGCAACGAGAAGGACATGCTGATGATCGAAGGCTCGGCCGACCAATTGGCCGAAGAGCGCTTCATCGAGGCCCTGGAATTCGCCCACGCGGCCGTGCAGCCCATCATCCGGGCCATCCGTGAACTGGTCGCCCTGGCCGGCAAGCCCAAGGCGAAGATCAACCTGGTCGCCGCCAAGCCCGAGGCCCGCGCCATCATCGAACGGGTGGCCGCCGCCCGGATCTCCGACGCCATTTTCGGCAAGGAAAAGCAGCAGCGCTCGGCCAATGTCTCCGCCCTGAAGGACGAGGCCAAAGCCGCCCTCAACGCCGAACTCGGCGAAGGCAAGTGGGCCGACAGCGACGTGGCCATCGTCTTCGAAGAACTCCAGTACAAGACCTACCGCCGTACCGTGCTCGATCGCGGTGTGCGGGCGGACGGCCGCGACGCCAAGGCGCTGCGCCCGATCGCCTGCGAAGTCGGCGTGCTGCCGCGGGTCCATGGCTCGGCCGTGTTCCAGCGCGGCGACACCCAGGGCCTCGTCATCACCACCCTGGGGCCGACCAAGGAGGCGCAGGACATGGACGGATTGACCGGCGGCGCCACGTCCAAATCGTTCATCCTTCACTATAATATGCCGCCCTTCACGGTCGGCGAGACCGGTCGGTTCGGTTCGCCCGGCCGCCGCGAAGTCGGTCACGGCGCCCTGGCCGAGCGTTCGCTCGTGCCGGTGCTTCCGCCGGAGGACGCGTTCCCCTATTCCATCCGCGTCACCTCCGAGATCATGGCCTCCAACGGCTCGACCTCGATGGCGTCGATCTGCGGCGGCTGTCTGTCGCTGATGGACGCCGGCGTGCCGATCATCGCCCCGGTGGCCGGCATCTCCTGCGGACTGATGACCGACAATGCGGCCGACGGCAGCATATCCCGTTGGGTCACGATCACCGACATCCTCGGCGAGGAAGACCACTTTGGCGACATGGACTTCAAGCTGGCCGGCACCACCAAGGGCATCACCGGTTTCCAACTCGACCTGAAGATCAACGGCCTGCCCTTCGAAATCGCCAAAGTGGCGATTTTCCAGGCCCGCGACGCCCGGATTGAAATCCTCAAGAAGATGCTGGGCTCGCTGCCCGCCCCCCGTGCGGAACTGTCGAAGTACGCCCCCCGGATCCAAACGATTCAAATCGACCCGGAGAAGATCGGCCTGCTCATCGGACCCGGCGGCAAGACGATCCGGCGCATCACGGAAACGACCGGCGCCCAGATCGACATCGCCGAGGACGACTCCGGCAAGGTGTTCATCTATTCCAACAACGTCGACGCGATGAACCGCGCGGTGCAGGAAATCGATTCGCTGTGCGGCGGCGGCCAGCAGATCGAATCCGGCAAGCTCTACCACGGTCGCGTCAGCGGCATCAAGGAGTTCGGCTGCTTCGTCGAGTGCATGGCGGGCAAGGAAGGCTTGTGCCACATCTCCGAATTGGCCGACTTCCGCGTCCGCCGGACCGAGGACGTCGTCAAGATGGGCGAGATGATCTGGGTCAAGTGCATCGGGATCGACGAAAAGACCGGCAAGGTCCGCCTCTCCCGGCGGGCGGCGATGAAGGAGATGGACGCGGCGAAAGGCGCGGCCGCCCCGGCTGCCGCTCCGGCCGCTCCGTGAGGCTCCTCGTCACCAACGACGACGGAATCGGAAGCGTTTTCCTGCACGACCTGGTCGCGGCGCTCGTCGCCGTCGGCCACGAGGTTTTCGTGGCCGCCCCGCGGCACGAGCAGAGCTGGATCGGTGCGGCCAAATCCCGCAACCGTCCGGTGAGCTCGGCCCGGGCGGAACCGGTGGGCGGCAGCCGCTCGTGGGTGGTCGACGGGACGCCCAGCGACTGCGTCAACATCGCCATCGACCATCTCCTGCCCGCCCGGCCCGAGGCGGTCATCAGCGGGATCAATGTCGGGCTCAATGCCTCGCTCGGATTCATCATCGCGAGCGGCACCGTGGCCGGTGCTTGGGAAGGCGCCCTGCACGGCCTGCCCGCGATCGCGTTTTCCCAGGATGTGACGGTCGATGAATATGAGTCGCTGAAAAAATGCGGCGGCCAGCCCGCAGCCGCGCTACGGGCTGTGGTCAGCGTCTCGGCGGCCCACGCGGCTCGCCTGGTCCCGGATTTGCTCGCGCAAACCCAGGGCCGCCCATTCATCATCCACAACGTCAATTTTCCACAGACTTGCCGGCCGGACACTCCGGTTCGCCGCACGGTGCCAGCCCATATGCTCGTGCCGAAGTTGTTCACCGCCCAAGGCGACGACGGCACCCATCGGCTGATTTTCCGCCTCGGCGATGATGTCTCCCCCCCCGCGCTCGCGACCGACCGGGCCGCACTGATCGCCGGGGAAATCAGCCATTCGGTGCTCGACTATACCCGCTTGGGTGTAATCTAGGGCTGTGATCGAGGTCGAGCAGCTCACGCGGGTATTTCGGACCTACAAAAAGCGGCCCGGTTTCTGGGGAGGCATTCGCGGCCTCATCCAGCGCGACTACGAGGAGATCGCCGCCGCCAAGGACGTCAGCTTCCGCATCGAATCGGGTGAGTTTGTGGGGTTCCTCGGACCCAACGGGGCCGGGAAGACGACGACCTTGAAAATGCTTTCCGGGCTCATCCTCCCCACCTCGGGTCAGGCCCGGGTCGCCGGCTTCGATCCAAGCCGGCGCGAAAACGCCTACCGAAGGATCTTCGCCTTGGTCCTCGGCCAGAAGAACCAACTCTGGTGGGACTTGCCGGCCCGGGAGTCGTTCACGCTGCTGCGCGCGATCTATGGGCTGAACGCCGCGGAATACCGGAAGACTCTGGACGAGTTGGTCGAACTCCTAGCGGTCGGGCCCAAACTGGATGTCATGGTCCGCGAGCTCTCGCTTGGCGAGCGCATGAAGATGGAACTCATCGCCGCGCTCCTCCACCGACCCCAGGTGCTGTTCCTGGACGAACCCACGATCGGCCTCGATGTGGTCTCCCAAAAGGCGGTCCGGCAGTTCCTGCGCGACTATAACCGGCGCCATAAGGTCACCATTCTCCTCACCAGCCACTACATGGCCGACATCAAGGAATTGTGCGAGAGGGTCATCGTCATCCACCGGGGCCGGAAGATCTACGACGGGTCGCTCGACCGCCTGGAGTCCGGACCGGCCGGCCGCCAGCGCATCATTTCGTTCCGCCCCGATCTCGACGATCCGGCCGCCGCCCGGGCCTTTCCGCCCACCTGGCGATATCGCAGCGGCGTCACCTCGCATGACGGCGAAACCAAGTTCACCGTGCGCGTCCGCGCCGAGGACGTGGTTGTCGTGTCCCAGGAGATCATGGCGGCCGGTCCGGTTGCCGACATCACCATCGAGGACGTCCCGCTCGAAGAGGTGATAACGAAACTGTTCGCCAACGCGTGATCGCGACGGGCCGCAGGCTGGGGCACCGGCCGCCCAACGCAATCCGAGCTCCATGCGGTTGACGCGCCGCAAATGAAAGCCCGCGATGCGACCGCAGCGATGCCTGTAAATTGCCAATTGGCAATGTCTTCGGATGACCGTACACGACAATAACCGCACGCAACCGGCAGCCGGATCGGCTGCCAACGTTTAGCCGTCACCACTGTCCGCTTTGCTTACACTGCGAAACGATGCCGGCAGGTATATTCATAACTCATTTTGATCATTAGAGTTAAGAATCAGGCCGGCTCAACTCTCAGGGCCGCTGCGTTCGCAACCGTCGGAATTCAGTACATTCTTTTGTGAGGTTAACGAATTGTAATAGTCAGCATTCGGATATTTGCACATTCTTAAGATGTTTAATTCAAATATTTTAAGTGTCTCTAAAATCTCCAAGCGCCGAGCGAGCTCATCCCCTGGCATAACGCAAGCTGCCTCGCCCGCATCGCAGTGAGGTACGCCGCGGCCATTTCGGCCACGCGGCCCGTATACCCGTCTTTGGTTTGCACACACTTCGGCTTCAACACTCCCCCCTTCTCATGACATCCCGCACCGCCGTTTCCCGCGTTTATTCCGCTGTCTCGTTATTCGCTCTACTGAGTTTCGCAGGCGCCGCCGCCTCCGCCCAAACCTGGACTGGAGCCGTCGACGACAACTTCAACAATTCCGCAAATTGGAATCCCAGCACGGTTCCAAATAGTTCCGGCGCCAGTGTGATCATCAATTCGGCCACCAACAATCCGGTGACGCTGACCGGCAGCGTAGATATCGGCACGCTTCAGCTCGGGGGAGCCGAGAGCCTGCAACTGGGCGGAAATACCCTCAACGTTTTCGGTGGCTCCATCGTGAATAACGGCCTGATTGGGACGAACGACGGGACCCTGACGATCTTCAACTCCAATTTGGTTCTTTCCGGGGGCGGCACGGTCAGCATGGTGGGCAACCAATATATCAACCAGGCCTCGGGCGGCCTAACGCTGACGAATCAGGACAACCTGATCGAAGGCACCGGTCAGCTCGGGCAGAACGGGCTCTCGCTGGACAACCAAGCGTCCGGGACAGTCAACGCCAATACCAATGGCGGCCTCCTTTATTTGAATGGCGGCGGCTCCGTCAGCAACGCCGGCACCCTGGAGGCCAGCAATGGGGGCTTTCTGCAGATCAACAACACGGTGACCAACTCGACCACGGGGAATATCACGGCGAATGGCGGCACGGTGTATTTCAATGCCGCCATCAATGGAGGGACTTTGAACACCCAGGGTACAGGGGTCATTCAGAATATCGGCAACTCCACCCTCAACGGGGTGACAATCTCGGCCAACAGCACCTATACGGCGGCCGGCCAGAATTACCTGGAGGGCACGATCGTCAACCACGGCACGATCACCTCACCCGATGGTAACCTTACCATCGCGAATGGCGACGTCACCTTGAACGGCGGGGGCACCGTGACGATGCAATCCGACACCTTTATCAATCAGGCAAGCGGGGGCCTGACCCTCCACAACGTCGACAATCTGATCCAGGGCACGGGCCAGCTCGGGCAGAATGGCATGGCCTTCGACAATCAAGCGGCCGGCGTGGTGAATGCAAATGTTTCCGGGGGCGTCCTTTACTTGAACGGCGGCGGGACCGTGACGAACGCCAATCTGCTCGAGGCCACCGGCGGAGGCATTCTCCAAATCAACAACGCGGTCACCAACACCGGGGCCAATATCACGGCCAACGCCGTCACGGTGTACACGGATTCGACGATCACGGGTGGAACGTTGAATTCGCTGGCCGGCGGCGTTCTCCAGAACATCGGCACCACGAGTCTCGTCGACGTCACCCTGTCGCAGAACAGCGCCTACGACGCCGCGGGGCAGATCTTCCTCTACGGCACCTTGACCAACAAGGGCACGGTGACGAGCCCGAATGGGACCACGACCATCGCCGGCGGCGACGTCACCCTGACGGGCGGTGGCACGGTCACAATGCAATCCGATGCCTTTTTTAATCAGAACAGCGGCGGACTGACCCTCCATAATGTCAACAACCTGATTCAGGGCAGCGGCCAGCTCGGCCAAAACGGCATGGCTTTCGACAATCAGTCGGCGGGCGTCGTCAACGCCAACGTCACGGGCGGGACCCTCTATCTGAACGGCGGCGGCACGGTGACGAATGCCGGCCTGCTCGAGGCGACCAACGGCGGCATCCTGCAGCTCAACAATACCGTGCTCAATAGCGCGAACATCAATGCCGACGGGGGCACGGTTTACACCGCGGACACGATCAGCGGAGGCACGTTGAACGTGATGAACGGCGGATTGATGCAAAACATCGGGAACACCTCGCTGGTCAACGTCACGTTGTCGCAGAACAGCGCCTACGACGCGTCCGGGCAAATCTTTCTCTACAATACGTTAATCAACAAGGGCACGGTGACATCCCCGGATGGCACCATCACGATTGCCGGCGGCGATCTTACCCTCTCTGGTGGCGGCACGGTCACGATGCAATCCGACGCCTTCTTCAATCAGAACAGCGGCGGATTGACCCTCCATAACGTCGACAATCTGATCCAGGGCAGCGGCCAGCTCGGCCAAAACGGCATGGCTCTCGACAACCAGGCGGCCGGCGTCGTCAACGCCAATGTCAACGGAGTTTACCTTTATTTGAACGGCGGCGGCACGGTGACGAATGCCGGACTAATCGAGGCGACGAACGGCGGTATCCTTCAGATAAACAATACGGTGAACAACACCAGCGCCATCAATGCCGATGGCGGCACGGTGTACACGGCGTCGCAAATCAACGGAGGCACCCTGAATGTTCTCCATGGCGGTGTCATGCTGAACGTCGGCAACTCGGTCCTCAATGGCGTGACCCTGTCGGCCAACAGCGCTTTCGGCGCCGGCGGCCAACTCTTTCTCGAGAACACGATCACCAACAATGGGACGATCACCACGAACGACGGAACCATCACTATTGAGGGCGGCGATCTCACCCTGCAGGGCACCGGCACCATTGTGATGCAATCCAACGCCTACTTCAACCAGGCGAGCGGGGGCCTTACCCTCCACAATGACGGCAACACCATTGAGGGCACGGGTCAACTTGGTCAGAATGGCATGTCGATCGACAATCAAGGGAGTGGGACGATTTTTGCCAACGTATCCGGTGGCACCCTATACATCAATGGCGGGGGCGGCCTCGCCAACGCCGGCACGATTCATGTCGGCAACGGCAGCGACCTGAACATCCAGACCACCTTAAACCAGTCCGCCGGCCTCACCGTCATCGATGCCGGTGGCACGCTGGACGCCCCGGCGGTCAATATTAGCGGCGGCGCCCTGAAGGTCGACGGCACGCTGGACCCGGCCTCGATCGACATTCTTCCCCTGGGCATCTTGGAAGGCACCGGACTGATCGACGGCGAAGTGACCAGTCATGGCACCACGATCCTCGGCGATGATACGGGCCACCCGGGAACCCTGAGCATCAACGGGGACTACTTCTCCGACGGGACCCTCGATGAGATCTTCAATAGCGGCGGCGCCAACGGCACCCTGGACGTGTCCGGCGCGGTCAACCTGGGCGGCGACATTCAAGTCTTCCTGAACGGCCTTTTCTTGAATCCCGGTCAGACCTACACCTTTGATCTGATTCAAGGCTACACTTCGGAGTCGATCAGCTCCGGCATCGTGCTTCCCAACTACTGGAGCCTGGAACTGGGCAACGACCAGATAGATCTGGTCTACAACAATCCCAACGTGGTCGTCAGCAGCACGCCCGAGCCGAGCGCCTGGATGGACATCGCCTTCCTCGCGGTCCTGGCCTTGGCGGCTCCGCTCTTCCGCAAGAAGGTCGCGACCGTCGTCGCGCTCTGATTCGGTCGACCCGGGGTCCTGCGCCATCGCGGCCGGGACCCTGCGGACGTATGCGGATGCACCCGACAGGCTGGCGGATCCTCCGCCTCGCCTGTCGGTTTCGTTTTATCCCATCGGGATGGGCAAGATCCTATTCACCAGTAGTCCTCAGGGCCCACCGCCCTGTCCGAAGCGTGTCTTGGCGCGGCCGGTTCGCCGAATAAAGAGAACTACGGACACCCCTTGGAGCCGCGATCCGCTGGGCCGAGGGCGAACGAACCTTGCCCTTCCCGCCGATCCGAGGGCAGCTCGGCGCAATCGTTCCGGCGTCTCTTGAGGGGTTTGCCCTTGTCGCAAAACAGGTGGGCCGGCCCAAAGACTTGGCCGCGCAATCATTCCTCGGACAATCCGGCAGGAAACCCCGCCCGGAATGTTCCGCGCCCTGGGCCATCGCCACCGCGCTCAGCGCGGCAGCAAGAAAAGCAGGACGGCGAGGCAGTGGCAGGTGCTACCCATCAAGAAGAATGCCTGCCGGTACGTCGTGTGAAAGCGCAGCCCGCGCCAACGCCAGAATAGCATGCCAACGAAGTAGGAAACGGCTCCGCCCAGAAGCAGCCAGAGGCCACCGGGAGGCACCGCGGCGACCAGCGGCCGAATCGCCAGCACGAGCAGCCAAGCGATGAAAAGATAGGCAAAAAGAGAAGCCAGTCGCATCCGGCTGCCAAACAGGAGCCGGAATACCCCGGCGGCGCCACACAGGCCCCAGAGAATGCCGAACAGGGTCCATCCCCAGGGTCCCCGCAGATTCGTGAGCAAATACGGCGTATACGTGCCGGCGACCACGAGAAAGCCCGCCGCATAGCCCGAATTGCGCAGCAGCCAGCGCGAACGTTCGCCCCGGCCCAACGGCTGCAACGTGGCCACGCCATGCATCAGGAGCAGGGTCAAGCCGAACACGGTGAAACTGACCACATGCCAGGCGTCGCCGCGTTGGCTGGAAAACACGATGAGCAAGGTCAGCGTGGCGACGCTGACGGCCAGGCCCACGCCATGCGTCACCCAGTTGGCAATCACTTCGCCACGGGTGTACGCGCGCCCATCCGGCAAAACCTCCGACGCGGGCGTCGGGGCGGCCGCCGCGGCCCGCCGCCGGTGCATCGCCGCTTCCGCCCGGGTGTCCAGCCATCGGATCAAGGCGCGCGGCCGGGGACTGCGGAACTTCTCCGGCGACCACGCCTCGCCGTTCGCGTAAACGGTCTGGGGCACGACGCACGTTCCAAAGGTCCAGTCGGCCAGCGGCAGTCCGAAAAAGCCGGAAATCGACTCATTGCAGTCGATGACCGCGTGGTGGCGCAGGTGAAAACCGTAGGCGGGGCGCCAAAACCAACCCCAGCGCGGATGGATGATCAGCGGCTCCCATTTTTCGAACGACCAGTGGTTGATCGCGTGGAGCACCTCGTAAAGCGTGAGCGATGACGCCAACGCGGCAAATCCGCCGAAAAACCACGGAAAGGACAGCGCCAGATATTGCAGAATTCCGAGCACCGGCGAAATGATGACCGCAAAGACGGCCAGGGTGTACCACGGAAAAAACGACGCCTCGCCCTGTTCCGGCTCCACGATGGGAAACTTGTTCTCGATGAAAAGAATCCCGCGCCCGTCATTCGTCGTCTTGCGCGTGATATGGGTGAGCGCATGGTGGAGCGTATGCTGCCGGTACAAGCGGCGCAGCAAGGGGATCGACGACGTATGGAGAATGTACCGGTGAAAGAAATACTCGATGAAGCAGTTCAAGAGGGACACCGCAAGGAATGCCACGACGCCCTGGCCGAGCGAGGCCACGAGTTGCTCGTGCCAGACCGCCGGCAGGAAAAACCGCACGGCGCCCACCAAGGCCGCCAGGGTCCCCAACACGGTTACGGCAAACAGCGGGAGGGAGAACGCCTCAGCGGGGCGTTCGGACGGCGGGGGGGATTGAACCATGGGTTGCCCCTGTAGTAACGCCCATGCCCGGCATAAGGCAATCTTAACCGGCCCGGGACAGAAACGGATTGGGCGTCCGCCGGTCCGCGCAGAGTTAACCCGCTCCATGGCTTACGTTCCCGGACTCCGCCCGCTCCGGGGAGTCGATCTAATATCGGCCGCCAGCGCGACGGCGCGGGTCGAAAGCACCGGAGATGGCGGCCGATCCAATCGGCGTCAGCCAATCGGCGCCCCGATCACGTCCTGGATTGCCTTCGCCAGCCCGCCCAGATCAAAGGGCTTCGCCACCATCGCCCGGAATCCATACGCCCGAAAATTGGCGAGCACCGGATCGCTCGAATAGCCGCTCGACACGATGGCGCGGACCTCGGGATCGGCGCGCAGCAGGACCTCCAACGCGGCCCGCCCGCCCATTCCACCGGGCACGGTGAGGTCGAGCACGACCACGTCGAACGGCCGGCCGGCGACGCGCGCGGCGCCAAATTCGCGCACCGCCGCGGCTCCGTCGGACACCGCCGTCACCTCGTGACCCAGTTTGCCTAACAAGCCCACGGCCACCCGCTGGATGGTCGTTTCATCGTCCATGAACAGCACGCGCACGCCCTTGCCGCGCACCGCATTCGCCGTCGGGTTGGCCGGGGCCACCGGCCCGTCCGCCGCGGGCAGCCAAAGCGAGAAGGTCGTTCCCCGACCGAGGGTCGACTCGACCGTCACGAGCCCCTGGTGCTTTTTCACGATCGAATGCACCGTGGCGAGGCCCAACCCGCTGTTCTTGGATTTCGTCGAGAAATACGGATCGAAGATCCGCGGGAGATGCTCGGGCGGAATGCCGGGTCCATTGTCGGCGATCGTCAGTTTCACATAGGAGCCGGCGGGTAGCCCGGCCAACTCCCCGGCAGCCACGTCGGCCGGTTCCAGCCCGATGCGGACCGATCCGCCAAAGGGCATCGCCTGGGTCGCGTTGAGGACCAGGTTGTGGACCACGCGCCCGATTTGCGCCCGGTCGATATGGGCCGGCGGGAGGCCGGCGCTCACCTCCACGTCGCAGCGCACGGTGGAGCCGTGCCGGGCGAATTCCGCCGCCTCGCGCACGACCTCGGGCAGGGAGACGGCCGCCCGCACCGGGTCGCCGCCCTTTGCGAAGGTGAGCAACTGCTGGGTCAACTCCGCCGCCCGCCGGGCGCCGCGGCCGGCATCCGCGAGGGCCTCGCGCACCCCGGTCGAATTGCCGTCGTCGAGTTCCGCGGCCCCGAGCTCCAGGTTGCCGATGACGACGGTCAGCAGGTTGTTGAAGTCATGGGCGATGCCGCCCGCGAGCACGCCGAGCGATTCCAAGCGGGTGGCCCGCTCGACTTCCGCCTGGAGCCGCGTCTCTTTCTCCAACTGAGCGCGGATCTGCATGGTCTGCTGATTGACCCGCCGGCGCAGCACGGCGACCCAGCCGACGCCGAGGAGCGTGCACAAGCCCAGGGCGCCCGCGATCGCTATCGCCCGTCGCGCCGTCCACCAGGAGGCCGCCTCCAGGACCCGAATGTCGCTCGGATCGCGCAACTGCAGCCCAAAGGTCCGCGGCCGGCGGTATTCGTCATACTGGATCGCGTAGACACCGGTGAGTTCGAGCAGGCTGCCGTCGGCGGGCAGTGCCGCGGAGACCGGCCGGTCGAGCCGCGCCTCAAATGGCTCGCCGTCCACGTTGACCAGGAGCCGGCACGCCGATCCCACCGCGATCGTCTCGTGCAGCCGCGCGACCAGGCGCACGAGCCGGCCATCGACGTCGGCCTGTAACTGGGCGGGATCGTCCAGGTTCAACGGAACCGGCGCCGCGCCAACGGCCGCCGGGCGCCAGACCGCCTCGCGCAAAACCAGACGGCTGCCGTCCCGACCGGGCAGGCCCACCACTTCCACCCAGGTGCCGGGCACCAACCGCCGGTTGTCCCGACACAGCACGAGCAAACCGGCCGTGCCCTCCTGAAGGTAGAAATACCGTCCCGGCACCTGATCCAGCACGACGCCGGACAGACGAACCCGGTTGTCCATGGCATGAAAAGCCAGGAATTGGCGGAGGCTGGCCACGGTGCGCACGGGCGCGGCAAACGGATCCCGCGGCGCCGGTTGCTCCACCTGGATCGCGTCCGGCCGGGCGATCCACAGCCGAATTCCCGTCAATTCCCGTTGCGCGTTCGCGACCGCGTTGCAAACGCCGACGATCCGGACGATGGCCCCGGTCAGGGTCGAGAAGGTGGGATCGGGCGCGGCGTAGGCGGTGAATTCGCCGGTGGCCGTGGTCAAATCCAACCGGATCCAATCGCCTTCCGGCTGCACCTGGCGCACGTAGCCGCGCATCTCGACGTAGTGGGCCTCCTCGACGCCGGTTTGGGCCTCGTCCAACGTAACCACATGGGCGGCCGGCTGCTGGGCGGCGCCATATTCCTTGAACTGCTGGACCGCCACTTCCGGGGCGAAGCCGCCGCCGGCCGAGGTTCCGATCACCATCACCATCGCTCCGACCGGCGGCACCCAAACCGCATCGGACCGGCGCACCTGGATGGCGCCGCTCGGATCCTGCATGAAAAAGAAGGGCGCCCGCGGATTGGACCACGTCACGACGCCGCGCAGGGACACGGGATAACGGCGCGCGGCGTCCTGCGGCGGCAGCTCCATGACTTCCTCGGCCAGCCGCAGCTCCCGCTGGTCCGCGTGCACCCCCTCGGTCCCGACGGTCGGCTGTCGGGCGACGCGGTAGACCCCGTCGCGCAACCAAGTCTGGTTTCCCAGGCCGACGGCGCGGCCGAACACCTCGACAAAATAGCCCACCCGCAGCGTCG
>CAZWMF010000055.1:0-12054 GCA_964634535.1 uncultured Opitutaceae bacterium
AGCTGGATTTCGGTCCCTGGGAGCAGATTTTTTATGGCGAATTCGACGGCATGCGCAGAAAGCGGGTGCTCGTGAAGATCATCGGCGACTGAGGCCCGGCCGCGCCGCTTCTGCGCATGACGGTCCGCCCCGCGATGCTCCCGGATTCGTCGCAACGCGTCCGCTCTTCCGGGCGGGGCGATTGGCTGGCTTGGTTCGGCCCGACCGCGATCGTGGCCGGGGCCGTCGCGGCGTACAGCCGGATTTTTTCCGTCCCGTTGCTGTTCGATGACGAGCCCGCGATTTTGCGCAATGCTTCGATCCGGCATTGGGCCACGGCGTTTTGGCCGCCGGCCGGCACGACGACGAGCGGCCGACCCGTCGTCAATTTATCCTTGGCGCTCAATTATGCCATCAGCGGCACCGGCGTGTGGAGCTATCACCTCGTCAATCTGGTCATTCATGTCGCGGCCGGGCTGACCTTGTATGGCTTGGCGCGGCGCTTGCTGGTTCGATCCGGAGTCGCGGCGAGCACAGCCTTGGCCGTCGGTATCGCGCTCACCTGGACCCTGCATCCGATCCAAACCGAGGCGGTGACTTACATCGTCCAGCGCGCGGAGGCGTTGATGGGCCTATTCTACCTGCAGACCCTTTACGGGTTCGTGCGCTGGCGCGAAGCGCTGGAAGATTCGACGCCGGGCCGGGCGGCAGCCACCGCGCCGTCCACCGGACCCCGGCGCGGGGCCAGCGGCTGGGCGGCGCTCAGCCTGGCCGCCTGCGTTCTCGGCATGGCCACGAAGGAGGTCATGGTCAGCGCGCCCGTGCTCGTGCTCTTGATCGATCGGGCCTGGTGGGCCGGCTCGTTCCGGCAGGCCTGGCGGAGTCGCCCGATCTATTACCTGGGCCTGGCCGCCACCGAGTTGATCCTGATCGGCCTGGCCGCCCAAACCGGCAATCGCGGCGGCACGTCCGGATTCGGTTCGGGCGTTTCCGTCTGGCATTATTGGGTGACCCAGCCCGAAGCGATCGCCCGCTATCTCAAGCTCGCGATCTGGCCGCATCCCTTGGTGTTCGATTACGGCACGGCCTGGTTGTCGGCGCCCGGCCAACCGGCGACCGGGGCGACGATCCTGGTCCGCCTGCTGGGCCCCGCCCTGATCGTGGGCGGCCTCGCCGGGCTTACCCTGCGCGGGCTTTGGCGCAACCGTCCGAGCGGTGTCCTCGGGTTTTTCTTCTTTGCGATTCTCGCGCCGACCAGCGTGATCCCGGGCAATCGCCAGACGGCGGCCGAGCACCGGATGTACCTGGCGCTCATCCCGCTCGTCGTGATAGGGCTCTGGGCGCTTCACCGCCGGCTGGGGCGGGCCGCTTGGCCGGTGAGTCTGGTCCTGGCCGCCGTTTTGGGGCTCGTCACCGTCCGGCGCAACCAGGACTACGTTAGCGCCGCGGTGCTGTGGGCTGACACGGTCCGCGCGGTCCCGGAAAATCACTGGGCGCACAATAATTTCGGCACTGCCCTGGCGGCTCTGCCGGGCCGGCTCGACGACGCGATCGCGCAGTTTCAGGAGGCGCTGCGGTTGGATCCGTCGCAGGCCGATGTCCACTACAACCTGGGCAATGCCTGGGCGCAACGGCCCGGGCAACGCGACGAGGCGATCGGCCAATACGAGGAAGCCCTGCGCCTGAGTCCAAATTTTACGGAGGCGCATTTCAACTTGGCCAATCTTCTCGTGGATGTGCCGGGCCGGCGGGACGAGGCGATCGGCCAGTACGAGGCGACGCTGCGCCTGAAGCCGGACTATGCCGAGGCGCGCCTCAATCTGGGTACGGCCCTGGCCGACGTGCCCGGCCGACTACCGGAGGCGATCAGCCAATTTGAGGAGGCGCTGCGCCTCAAACCGGATTACCCGCAGGCGCACGTCGACTTGGGCAACGCCCTGGCCCAGACCCCGGGGCGTTTGGACGACGCGGTCGCCCAGTACGAGGCGGCGCTGCGGCTCAAGCCGGACTATGCGGAGGCGCATTTCGACTTGGGCAACGCCCGGTTGGCCGAACCCGGACACCTGGACGAGGCGATCGCCGAATACCGGCAGGCCCTGGGGATGCGCCCGCATTATGCCGAGGCGCACCTCAATCTCGGCATCGCGCTGGCGAACGAGCCGGGGCGCGCGGCCGAGGCGATCGCCGAGTTCCGCGAGGCGCTGCGCATAAATCCCGATTATCCCGAGGCCCACCTCAATCTGGGCATCGCCTTGCAGAATCAGTCCGGACAGCGGGACGAGGCGATCGCCCAGTTTGAGGAAGCGCTGCGCCTGAATCCCAACTCGGCCGAGGCGCATTTCGCGCTGGCCGCGGCTTTGGCCGACGGCAACAGCCGGCTGGATGAGGCCGAAGCGCACCTGCGGGCCGGGTTGCGGCTGCGGCCGGATTTTGGCCCGGCACAGCTCATTTGGGAGCGGATTCGGGAGGCGCGGCGCTGAGGGGTTCTCTCCCTCCCTCCTTCGCTGCGCTACGGCGGGCCAAGGTCCGCCTTCGCTTCGCTACGGCGTGACACGGCCCGCCTTCGCTGTGCTGCGGCGTGACACGGTCCGCCTTCGCTGCGCTACGGCGCGACACGGTCCGCCTTCGCTTCGCTACGGCGTGACACGGCCCTCCTTCGCTGCGCTACGGCGGGCGAAGCCCGCCTTCGCGGATTGGAGTGTGACTGTGCCTGAGCTTTGCATTCCTTGGTGCGCTCATCCGTCGAAGTGTCGTCGCTCGATCACTCCAGCCAAATGTCGGCGAAGCGGTGGAAGAAGATGGGCGCCGGTTGCCAGCCGCGGACGGAGGTCTGGATGAGAAACGGGCGTTCGCCGTAGTACAGGGGGGCGAGGGGCGCGGCCTCGAGCAGGCGGGCCTCGGCCTGTTGGAAAAGTTCGTAGCGGCGGCCGTTGTTGGCCGATTGCGCCGCTTGGCCGAGCAGCCGGTCATAGACCGGGTCGCTCCAGCCCGCCCAATTGTTGCCGCCGCCACTCACCATGGTGTTGAGGAAAGTCGAGGGATCGGCGTAGTCGGCGGCCCACCCGGACATGGCGATCGAGTAATTGCGGTCGTGCTCATTTTGGAACAGGGTCTTCTGCTCCTGGGGCGTGATGGTGATGTGGACGCCCAATTCCCGGTCCCAGCCGCGCTGAATCGCCTCGAGGGTCCGCACCGACACCTCGGTCGTGTAGGATAGGGCGGGAAGAATCGGCAGTCCGCGCCCGCCGGGATAGCCAGCGGCCGCGAGCAGTCGGCGGGCCGCCGCAAAATCGTCGGGCACGGCGGCACGGGCGGTATAGCCCGCGCAGTCGGGCGGGGTCAGGGCGTGGGCCGGCGTGCGGGTGCCGAGCAGCACGTCCTTGGCGATGGCCGTGCGGTCGATCGCGAGCGCGAGGGCCTGCCGCAGCCGGAGATTGTCGAGCGGCGGCCGGTGCACATTGAAGAATAGGTAAAACGAGCCCATTTCCCGGTCGATGCGCAGCCGCCCGGGATCGTCGCGCTGGTGGGCGGCCACCCGGGACAGCGGGACCCCGTAGGTGACGTGGAGTTGGCCCGCCCGGAACGCGAGCTCTTCGGCATCGTCGTTCTCGATCGGGAAAAACATGATGTGGTTCAGGCGCACGTGGCCGGCGTTCCAGTAGCGCGGGTTCTTGTCGACGACGATGCGGCCGTTTCTAATCCATTCCCGCAGAACGAACGGACCATTGCCGACGAGATTGCCCGGTTGGGTCCAGGCCGTGCCGCGCTCGTCGATTCGTCCAAAGCGTTCGATCGTGGCCCGGTGCAGGGGCATCCAGGTTTCGTGGGCGGCCAGCGCCGGCAGGTAGGGGGTCGGTCGCTCGAGGACCACCCGCAGGGTGAGGGGATCGACGGCCCGGACCCCGACCCGGGAGAAATCGGTGAGTTTGCCCTGGTTGTAGGGCTGGGCGTTCTCGATCGGCCAAAGCATATACGAGTAGCTGGCGGCGAGCGCGGGCGTCAGTATGCGCCGGTAGGCATAGACGAAATCGTCCGCGGTGACCGGCTCGCCGTTCGACCATCGGCCGGTCGGGCGGAGGTGAAACGTGTACACGCGACCATCGGCGGACACGTCCCAGCGCTCGGCCGCCGCGGGAATCGGCCGCGTGGTGCGCTCGTCGATCCAGGTCAGCGATTCGAACAGCGCGTAGTCGATGTTGACGTCGGTCAGCGCGTCGACGATCTGCGGGTCGAGGTCGGCCGGTTCGGCGGCGTTGCCCAGCAGCAGAGTCTCCGTGCGGCGGCCGGCCTCGATCGGCGCTTCGCGCCGGCTGCAGGCGGCGAGCCCGAGCGCCGCCGCGGCGACCCAGGGAAGGAGACGGGCGGGGCGCCCGAGACGAAGAAACAGGCCGAGAGAGGAAGGCATGCGCGGTTCGCTGCGGAACCGTGCCGGCGCCCGCCGGTCTCGGCAAGCCTGGCGGGCGGGTAGAAGGCCTGGCGGGCCGGGCCCGCAAATTATTTAACCCGCCGCGGCCGTGGCTTCCTCCACCACGCGGCCGTCGAAGAGGTGCACCGTGCGCTGGGCGTGCCGGGCGAACCGCGTGTCGTGGGTGACCATCACGATGGTCGAGCCCGTCCGGTGCAGCGTGTGCAAGAGGTCCATCACGGCGTCGCCGTTCTTCGAATCCAAGTTGCCCGTCGGCTCGTCGGCGAGCAGCACGGCGGGACTGCCGGCGAGCGCGCGCGCGACGGCGACGCGCTGCTGCTGGCCGCCGGACAATTGGGCCGGCAGGTGCTTGGCCCGGTGGGCCATGCCGACTTTTTCGAGCGACTCTTCCACCCGCTGCTTGCGCTCCGCCCCGGGCATGCCCCGGTAGGTCAGCGGCAACTCGACGTTTTCGTACACCGTGAGATCGCCGATCAGGTTGAACGATTGGAAGATGAAGCCGATCTCCCGGTTGCGGATGCGGGCCCGTTCGGCCGGCACGAGGTCCTGCACCAGCCGCTCGTTGAGCAGGTAGGTGCCGTCGCTCGGCGTGTCGAGCAGGCCGAGGATCGACAGCAAGGTCGACTTGCCGCAGCCCGACGGGCCGGCGATGGAAACGTATTCGCCCTTTTGGATTTCCAGGTGGATGCCGGACAGGGCGTGGGTTTCGACTTCGTCGGTGAGAAACACCTTCGTCACGTTATCGAGTTTGATGAGGGGATCAGGCATGGTGGGGAGGAGGAGGCGCCTTAACTATTACCCGCCGAACCGGGCGCCGGTTACAGGGAAATTCACCTAATTGAGCTTGATGCGGTCATAGGCGTCCCATTGGGACATGTCGGAGAGGACCACGCGGTCGCCCGGCACCAGCCCGGCGACGATTTCGATCGTGTTGACCGAACTGCGCCCGAGTTGGACCCGCGTGCGGGTGGCGTAGGTGCCGCCCGGGTCGATCCGGTACATGGTCACCGGGCCGTTTTCCTGGCCGAAGGCCGGACGCCCGACGTAGACCACATCGGTGAGCTGTTCGAGGACGACGGTGCCGTCGACCGACAGGTCGGGCCGCGCCCCCGTTGGCAGTTCCTTCGGCAGCGCCACATCGACCGTCACCGTCCCATTCTGCACCGATGGGTCGATCCGCGAGACCTGGCCGGAAATCAACCCATTGCGGGTGTCGATCTCCGCCGCCTGGCCGAGTTGGACGTCCTTGGCCTGGGTTTCGGCGATTTGGACGACCGCCTTGAGCCGGGTCGGATCGGCGACGCGCGCCAGGTTGGTGCCGGGCTGCACTTGGGCGCCGACCTCGACCGGCACGACCTGGAGCACGCCGCTCATGCCGGCCGTGACGTTGAGGGCCTGGGCCTCGTCGCGCTTGAGCCGGGCCTGGGCGGCGAGCCGATCGACTTCCGCCTGCTTGACCGCGAGCTGGGGGGCGGTGGATTCCTTGGCAAAGGCGTATTTCTTCAGGGCGATCGTGTTCAACGTGGCCGCCTGCTCGGCGTCGACCTTGGCCAAACGCACGTCGAGGGCCGAATCCAGGCCGTCCTTGAAGAGATTCTCGTCGACCTCGGCCTGGAGCCGGGCGGATTCGAAGCGGGCCTTGGCGCTCGCGGCGTCGGATTCGGCGTTCAACTCATTGCCCTCGAGAGTGACTTTGAGATTGGCCAGTTCGGCCTCGCCGGCGGTGAGCTGGGACTCGGCGTCGACCGCCGCCTGCTTCACATCGGGATTGCTGAGGACCATGATGACGCTGTCGGGTTTGACGATCGCGCCCGGATGCAGCTCGATGCGATCGACCCGGCCCTGGGTGCGGGCGGCGATCCAGGTGATGTCCACCGGGACGAGCGTGCCCGGACCGCGGACCTGGCGGGTCATCGGTCCGCGCTTGACCGTATCGATCCAGACCGTGGAGCTGTCGACGCTCGGCGCCGCCGGCTTGAGCCGCGACAAACCGAAGGTGATGCCGGCCAGCACCAGCACGCCCGCTGCGCCCAGAACGATGCGCTTGCGGCGTTTGGCCTTGGCTTGGGATGGGCGGGCGATGTCCATGAATTGATGCTGCTATCGCAAGGGTTGTGCCAGGCCGAACTATTATCGTAACAGATTGGATTTCAATATCTAACGTGCAACGGATGCGGTCGACCGACCAGGGCAAACATCGCTTGCGGGATTCGATCGTCCCAAAAACGGGACGGCGTTATTTCCGCTCATGGCACCGGCAGGCGCAGGATTGCGACGCAGCCATTGGCCCCGCGCCGGTTGCGCAGTTCGAGCGAGCCGCCGTGATTTTCCGCGATTTGGCGGGAAAGCACCAAGCCGATGCCCGATCCGCCCGCCTTGGTCGTGAAGAACGGCACGAACAGATTGGCGGTTTCGCCGACTCCCGGTCCGTCGTCTTCGACGCGGATCTCCACCGCCCGATCGGCCAGGCGCCAGCTGAGCCGGACCCCGGCCTCCGTCTGGCCGGCGGCCCGCTGTTCCAGCGCCGCGTCGGTCGCGTTTTTGACGAGGTTGATCAGGGCCTGCTCGATCTGGGCGGCGTCGCCAGGCAGGCCCAGGGCCGGGCCGCCCGCTACGGCGATCGCCAGTCGCGCCTCCAGGGCCGCCACCCGCGCCGCGAGCGGCGCCAATTCGAGGCTGCCCGGCGTCGGCGGCGGCAGCCGGGCGAATTGCGCATACGCCTGCATGAACCGACTCAGCGAGTCGGCCCGGGCGGCGATGACATCCAACCCGGCCCGCAGGTCCTCCTCCCAGTCGGGCGCCCGGGGCGAGCGGCGCACGGCGGAGCCCAGGGTGCCGGCGATCGATTTGATGGGCGCGAGGGAATTATTGAGCTCGTGGCCCAGCACGCGCACCAGCCGCTGCCAGGCCTTCAGTTCCTCCTCGCGCAGAGGCTGGCTGAGATCGGCGATGACCAGGAGTTGGTGCGGGCGTCCGCCGTCGCGAAAAGCGGTGCGGCGCAGGCCCCAGCGGCCCCGCTTGCCGGGAAACATCGCGCCGGCCAGCACGCGGGTGGCTTCGCCCTCGAGGCACTGGGCCAAGCCCACGGCGCAGGCGGACTGACCGAGCAGCCGGTCGTCGGGCTGGGCCAGGAGCGCCGCCCCCGCGGAATTGACGAGTCGGAGGGTGCCGGACTGATCGAAGGCGAAAATGGCGACGTCGATTTCCGCCATGACGGTGCGCAGGAGCGTGGTCGCCTCGACCGCGCCGCGGCGCTGGGACTGCAGGAGGTCGCCCAGCTCGTTGATTTCCACCAACAGGTCGCCCAGGGGATCGCCGCGCCGGGCGTTGCGCGCCCGAAAGGAGAAGTCGCCCTGGCGCAGGGCGAGCAGGATGTTGGCCATCGTCTGGAGGGGACGCACGGCCCGGCGCTGGGCGGCCGCGGCAAAGCCGAGCCAGCAGCCCACCAAACCGAGCGTGGCCGTGGTCTGGGTTTCCGCGGCGAGGTCGCTGCGCCAGACGGTGGCGAGCGCCACGCCGATCGCCGGCAATCCGGCCAGCAGCGCCTGCGCGAAGATCGCACGATCGTGGGGGAGGCGGAACATGGCGTGAACGCGGCGGCGGGCCCGACCCTCGGGCGAGCCCGCCCCAGCTTGGCGCGGGCGCGCGCCGCTTACAGCTTATATTTTTCGAGACGCCGATAGAACGCGCTGCGGCTCAAGCCCAGCTGTTCGGCGGCCCGCCGGGCGTTGCCCGAACAGCGCGCCAAGGTCTTCTTGATGAGCAGCGCCTCCACGTCCTCCAGGCTCATTTCCTCGAGGCGCGCGGCGGCCGGACCGGCGTTCAGCCCGAGATCCGGTCCGCGGATCACCTTGCCGGCGGCCATCAGCACGGCGCGCTCCACGGCGTGGTCGAGTTCGCGCACGTTGCCGGGCCAGGTGTAGCCGCGCAGGGCCTCGACCGCCGCCTCGTCGAAGCCGGCGATCGACTTGCGGTAGCGCTCGGCGTGCTGGCGGAGGAAATGCTGGGCCAGGAGTTCGACGTCCTCGCGCCGCTCGCGCAGGGGCGGCAGGTGGATGTGCACCGTGTTCAGGCGGAAAAGCAGGTCCTGGCGGAAGCGGCCCGCCGCGACCTCGGCCGCCAGATCGGCATTGGTCGCCGAAATGAGCCGGACGTCCGCCCGGCAGGTGCGCGACGAGCCGACGCGCTCGAACTCCCCCCGCTCGATCACCCGGAGAATTTTCGATTGCTGGGCGGGGGGGATATTGCCGATTTCGTCGAGAAAGAGCGAGCCGCCGTCGGCCAGTTCAAAGCGGCCGGCCCGGTCGGCCTTGGCATCGGTGAAGGCTCCGCGCATGTGGCCGAAGAGTTCGCTTTCGAACACGCCTTCGGGCAGTCCGCCCATGTTCACCGCGATGAACGGCCGGGCCGACCGGGCCGACACGGCGTGCAGGGCCTGGGCGACCACGCCTTTGCCGGTGCCGTTCTCCCCGGTGATGAGGACATTGGCCTCGGACGGTCCGATGCGCGCGATCACGTCGAGGACGGGGCGCATCGCCGCCGACTCGGCGATCAGGGCCGGTCCGCCCTTGCCGCGCAGGATCTGGTTTTCGGCCTCCAGGCGGTGAAACGCGCGCACGGCGCTGCTGAGTTCGATCTGATTGCGCACGACCGCGAGGAGCCGGGGATTGTCCCAGGGCTTGGCGATGAAGTCGCGGGCCCCGCGCCGCATGGCTTCGACCGCCAGATCGATGCTGCCCCAGGCGGTCATGACGACGACCGGCAGCGTCGGGTCGATCGACTGGAGGCGGTTGAGCAGGTCGAGGCCCTCCTGGCCGCTCGTCGTGTCGCGCGCGTAGTTGAGGTCCATGAGGACGAGCGCGTAGTCGCGGGCCTCGACCGCCTTGACGACCGCGGCCGGCGACTTGACCGCCTCGGTCGCGTAGCCCTCGCCCTTGAGCAGGAGGCGCAGCGCCGCGAGAATGTCGGGTTGGTCGTCGGCGATCAGGATCCGCGGGGAAGGGGGCATGCAGGGAGAGCGCGGGCGCGCGCGGTCACGTAACGCCGATCTTTAGTTCGCATCCAGCGAAATATGGTAGCGCTGCAGGGTGGTGCCGAGCTGCTGGTAGTAGTTGGCCACGGCGGTGCGCTCGCTGGCGAGCGCGCCGGAATAGCTGCTCTCGGCCGCGGCCAGGCTGTTCTGCAGGTTCAGAACGAAGAAGACCTGGCTCTTGCCGGCGCGCAGGCGTTTGACTTCGGCGTCGAGGGCCTGCTGGGCCAGGTCGTAGGCTTTGCGGTCGGCGGCCACCCGCTGGCGCGTGGTCTCGATCTGCCCGGCGGCCGTGGTCAGGCCCAAGGCGATATCGGCCTCGAGCTGCCGCAGGCCTTCCTCGGCCTGCTCCATCTGGAGCCGGGCGGCCCGGGCCTTGCCGCGGGCCTGCGCGAAGGTGAGCGGGATGGTCAACTGCAGTCCGGCCGAGTACGAAGGGTTTTCGCGGTTGCCCACCATCTGGCGGGCCGCGGTGAAGCTGTTCGACAGGCCATTGTAGCCGTAGCCGCCCACGAAATCCACCTGGGGCAATAGCCCGTTCTGGGCGGCGGCGTCGTTGGCCCGGTTGACCACGAGCCCCAGCCGCGCGGCCTGGTAGTCGGGCCGCTGCAGCAGGGCGGTGCGCAGGTCGTCCGCGGGCCGGACGTTCAGCGTCTCGGGCGCGCCCAGGTCCTCTAGCCGATAGCGCGGCTCGTCGACCGGAAAGGCGTCCTGGCCGATGAGTTCGCGCAGCTGATTCTCGGCGTCGATCACCGAACGATCCGCGATCAGGACCGATTCAGTCCGGCCGGCGGCCTGGGCCTCGGCCTGCAATACGTCGCTATGCGCATAGGCGCCGATCGCGAACTCCTTTTCATCGTCCGTGACAAACTGGTTGGCCAGATCTTGGAATTCGTGGGCGATGCGTTGGCCGTCGTGGGCGGCCGCCAGATTGATGTACGCGTTCACGACGCTCGTGACCGTGTTGATCGCCGCCTCGCGAAAATCCCATTCGGAAATACGGCGGTTGGCCCGGGCGACGCGCACGCCGACCAGATTGGCGCCCAGACCGAATCCGCGCAGGAGCGGCTGGGTGATGTTGATGCCGCCGAACGTGGAGAAGCCGGGCACGATGTCCCCGTACAGGTCGGTTTGGCGGTTGGCCGTGCCGCCGATCGAGTAGGTCAGGCCCCAGGGCGCCAATCCTTGCAAGCTGGCCTGGTAGGTGTTGGTCCGGATGTCGTCGAGCACGGGCGCGCCCTGATCGATCGGCGACTGCGATTGCGAGACGCTGCGGTTTACGACGATGTTCGGGTCGAATTGCCCAAGGGCCGTCAGCCAGTTGGCCCGGGCGATGCCTCGATTGTATTCGACCACCTTGAACGCACGATTGTGGGCGAGGGCCTGGTGGATGGCCTCGTCGAGCGTCAGGAGCGGTCCGGCTTCCTCGGCCGTGAGCGCCGATGCCAGACCGACGGCCAACCCTAGGACGGCGGCGAATCGCAAGAAAGTCATGGGCGAAGCAGGATCATTGTCTCCGCTTTGCAGTCGCCGTGCCAGGCGACCGATGTCATCGCTAGATGTTATTGTATAATAACTTCAGATAACTCGCCCGGCGCCGGCCGCACCGGCACGGCCCGGAACCGAAATTCCGTCGTCCCAATAATGGGACGAGGCCGCGAGCCTGGATCTCGCGCAAGACCGGGGACGGTGGCGCCGGACCGAAGGCGCCGGATGCGCCGGAATTGCCGGGCTTGCCGGCAACTCTCGCGACCGGCGCGGTCCGCTCAGCGGTCCTCGTAAACGAGGGTAAGGGTATTGTCGCCCCGGAATCCGGAGCTGGCCCGCCGGATCGTCAGCACCCGGCCGCCGTCCTGCAGGCTCCAGGTGTCCTTGGTCTTCATCACCGTGCCCGGGCGAAAGGCGAAGGCGACCGACGAGTCGATTTCGAGCTGGCGACCGTCCGCCGTCCGCCAGGCCGTGGTGGTCCGGGGCGAATTCATGAATTCGGAGTGGGAGGTCGTGCCGTCGAGCTGCAGGTTTTCCTCGGTGACCTGGTCGTCGGCAAATTCGGAGAACCGGGTGGTGCGGACGGCCAGCGCATCCCCGCGATCGGTCACGTCCAGGCGGGACGGCGCCATGCCCGGGCCCATCCGGCCAAAGTCGCTGCGCTCCTCGACGAGCACCCAATGCCCGGAAAAATCGGTCGGTCGCACGAGCGTATTCAGGGGTGGCAAATTCGCCGCCTGCCGGTACGGCGCGATCGCGTTCGCATAGGCCGGGTCGTCGACGTTGAGGATGCGCGGATCGCGGTACAAGGCGGCGTACTGGGGCCGGGTCGTGTTGCGCACCATGCCGGCCCAGATCATATAGTAGATCCAGCGCGGCTGCCGGCGCAGGACGTCGAGCGAGGGCGGGTTGCCCACTTCGGCCAGCGTGACCGGCTTGCCTTGGGCCAGCGCGATCAGGCTGTCGTAATACGACTGCGCGAAGTCGTTTTCGTAGACGTCCATGGCGAGAATGTCGACGTAGGGCAGGCCGGGGAAATACTTGGCGTGCGCCATGTCGGGCGAATGCACCCGGTCCACGCTCCACACCCAGAGCAGATTGTCCAAGTGGTGGACGTTGACCAGCCGGTCGA
>CAZWMF010000056.1:0-12042 GCA_964634535.1 uncultured Opitutaceae bacterium
GTTCGGTCTGGCGGCGATCGCCGTGGTCGCGGTGGCCGGCAAGACCAAGAAGGCGCTGGCGCTCTGAGCGGTCCGCGCAACGAATCGATAACGCGAGCCCTTCCCTACCCGGGGGAGGGCTCTTTACTTTAGGCGGCCGACTGGCCAGAGTCTAATCTGGGACCATGAAAATCAGATTTACCCGGCCGCAGGTGATCCTGTTGTTTTCGGTGCTGGTGGGTTTGTTCTTTGTGGCCTCGATGATCGGGGCTTGGCTGATGTTGGAAGGCGATACCGTCAAACGGCTTCGCGCGGAGCGCCGCCTGACCCGGGCCCAGCATTACATCGAGGCAGGAGACTACGACAAGGCCGAGGCCGAATACCGCTCGGCGCTATCGGCCGACCACACCAATGTGATGGCACTGGGTTATCTCGGGGATCTCTTTTTCCGGGAAGGCCGTGTCCTGGCCGGCTACGGGCTCCTCAACCAGTCCCTCAAGAACGGAGCGGATGCCACCGATCTGCGGTTGGACTATGCCCTGGTGTGCTCGACGCTGGGCAAGACGGCCGATGCCCGGGCCGCGGCCCAACAGGTGCTGGAGGCCGATCCGGCCAACGCCGAGGCTCTCATGCTCCTGGCGAACACATCGGTCACTCTGCAGGATTCCGAGGCCGCCCGAAAGCTCGTGGAAACGCTGCGCAGCCATCACCCGGACGCCGCCGGCTATCATCTCGCGCTCGGGGCCTTGCTGCTCATGAAGCACGACGATGCGGGGGCGGAAGCGCAGTTCCACCGGGCTGCGACGCTCGACCCCAAATCGCCGTTCGCGAATGAAGGCCTGGGCAATCTCTGCCTGCAGCGCGGCGAAGTCGCGGCGGCGGGCGCGTTCTTCAAGAGCGCTGCAGCGCTCGCGCCCATTCGCAGCCCACTGCGTCTCAAATACATAGAATACCTCACGCAAACCGGGTCGATGGACGAGGCCAAGCGGGCCCTGGACGAAATCACGACCAAGGCGCCCGATTTCCTGCCCGCCCTGGTCATGGCGATGAATTTTGCGGCCAGCCAGAACCGCTACGACGACGCCCTGGCCGGAGCGGCCGCCATCCTGAACCGGGACCCGACCAACTATGACGCCCTATTCCGCCGCGCGGTCGTCAAGCTGATCCAGGGAGACGCCGACGGGGCGATCGCCGACCTCAAGGTGGAACAGACCTACTACAGCCGGACCCCGGCCGTGAAATACCAATTGGCCGTCGCGTACGTCAAGAAGGGCGACAACGCCGAGGCCGCTTCGTACCTGCACCAGGCCCTGGTGATCGAGCCCGCTTACGACGACGCGATCGTGCTGCTGGCCGATCTCGATATCCGTCGTGGCGATACCGCACAGGCGGTGGCCGAACTGACGGAACTGTTGAAGCGCCAGCCGCTCGATGCCCGCGCCGGGGTGCTGCTCGCGCACGCCTATCGCGAGCAGGGCGACCTCGATCATGCCCTGGCCGTATTCCGCGCCCTGGCGGCGGGCGCCCCCAATTCCCCCACGGGGGCCTACTGGGTGGGCATGGCCTTGTTCGAGCAGAATCGCCGGGGGGAGGCCCGGCAGGCGTTTGAACACGCGGTCGAAATCGCCCCGGATTACTGGCCGGCGCTGGAGATGCTCGTCAGCCTCGATCTGCAGGACCGCCGCTACGACACCGATTCGGCCCGGGTCGAGGCCCTGATCAAGAACTTTCCCGGCGCTCCCGACCCCTGGCTGTTCCGGGCCCGCCTGCGGCTGGCCACCCGCGACCTCGCCGGCGCCGAAGCCGATCTGCTCAAGGCGATCGACCTCGATCCCGGCTCCCAGTACGCCTACCTCCATCTGGCGCAGCTCTATTTGCAGCAGGGCGCCGCCCGGAAGGCGCTGCCCAAGCTCGAGGCGGCCGCCGCGCAGACGCGCAGCGTCGGCACCTACATGCTGGCGGGCATGATCCACGCCCAACTCGGGGATTTCGATGCCGCCCGCCAGGCGTACGAGCAACTGCTCGCGCGCGATTCGAAGTTTGTCCCGGCGCTCAACAATCTGGCGGCGCTGTACAATGAAAAGCTCGGCCAGCCGGAGGCCGCCTACCGTCTGGCCAAGTCCGCCCGCGACCTCGCGCCCGACAACCCGGCGGTCGCCGACACCCTGGGTTGGATCCTCTTTCAAAAGGGCGATTACGAGAACGCGCTGCCCCTCCTGCGCCAGTCGGCGGACCAGCAACCGAGCGAGTCGGAGGTGCAATACCACCTGGGCATGACCTACTATCGGCTGGGCCAACCCGATGCCGCCCGTCGGTCCTTGCAGGCCGCGGTGGCGGTGCCCACCGATTCTCCGGTCAAAGCCGACGCCCGGGAGCGTCTCGCCATCCTCACCTTGGATCCCCAAACGGCGGGGCCGGAGGTTCGCGCCAACCTGGAGGAACGGGTGCGCCAGGATCCGGGCGATCCCGAAGCGCGCATGCGCCTGGCGGCGATCCAGGCCCGCGCCGGGGCCGCGGAGGCCGCCGCCGCCAACTACGAAGCCGTTCTCCAGCTCACGCCGCATTCCGTGCCCACCATGCTGGCCTTGGGCCAAATCTACGCCGGCGCCCTGCCGCGGGCCGACCGGGCGCGGGAGTTGATGAAGAGCGCGCATGAACTCCTGCCCAACGACGCCCGGGTGACCTGGACCTTGGCCCGCATCCTTTTTCGGACGAAAGACTACGGCTGGTCGGTGGATCTGCTCGAGCAGGCCGGCCAGACTCTGGAGAACGAACCCGGCCTGAGCCTGGATCTGGCCCGAGGCTATTATAGCCTCGGTCGGGTGACCGACGCTCAATCCACCCTGCAGCAGCTATTGGATGGCGTGCCAAATTTCCCGCAGCGCGACACGGCCCAACGCCTGATGGCGCTGATCGCCGATTCCCAAGACCCGGCGTTGGCCGCCTCCTCGGTCGGCGACGCCCGCAAAGTGCTCGCCAGCGAACCGGAATCGGTGCCGGCCCTCATGGTCGTCGCGGTCAGTCGCGAAGGGCTGCAGGACTATTCCGGGGCCGCGGCCTATTATGAGCAGATTCTGGCGATCGATCCGCCCTTTGTCCCGGCGATGCGCCAACTCGCCATCCTCTATGCCGAGCGCTTGGGCGATGACCGGAAGGCCGAAACGCTGGCGCTAAAGGCCCGGCCGAGCTACGCCGACGATCCCGTGCTCGCCTATGAACTGGGCGCGATCGCCTACCGGAAAGGCAACTTCCCTTCGGCGGTCAATTACTTGAAGCAAAGCGTGCGCGACCGGCCCACCGATGCCGAAACGCTCTTCTACCTGGGCATGGCCAATTACCAATTGAAGAACAACAGCGAGGCCCGCGATGATTTGGAGCGGGCGATGGGACCGAATCTTCCCGTTCAAGAGTCGGACCAGGCCAAGCGCGTCATCGACGAAATCAGCCATGGCGATGGAGCGGTGCCCGTGCCCGAGGTCGGCAGTTAAGCCGCGGTCGATCCGTTCCGATGCGAGTCGCCGCCTTCCTGTGCCGCCTGGCGGGTTTCGTCGCGCTGCTCGGCGGCGCCGGGCTGGGCGGCGCCGAAATCCCGTCGGCCCGCCTGCCCGCCGGCGGCTGGGCCGGCAACGTGGGCGTGCCCGGCGGCATACCCACGGATTACCGGATGTTCTGCAACGTTAGAAAATCGATTCCCGGCACCGCCCTGGTCGCCTCCGGCGACGGGCTCCTGAACGACGCGCCCGCCATCGCGTATGCCGTGCAGCATTGTCCGGATCACGAGTATGTTTACCTGCCGGCCGGAAAGTACCTGCTCTACGGCCCCATTACCCGCAAAGGCGCGATGGGGACGCACCAACACCCCTTCAGCATCGAGTTGCGGGGCGACGGCCCGGCGTTGACGCGCCTGCTCTACCATGGGCCGACCGGGCCGATCATCGGCTTCTATCCGGGGGCGGCCGAAGGCGTGGTCATGGCGATCGACGGGGGCGATGCCCGCGGCTCCACCCGGCTCCGCCTCGACTCGTCCAGCCGATTTCTCGTGCCCGGCATCTATGCGGTCGTGCACCGGAAAAACGCCGAAGCCACATCCGGACACGATCCGGGCTATATGAAGGACACCGCCTCCCAAATCGTCCGGATTGTCGCGGTCGGCGACGGCCGGAAATCCGTCGCGCTGGAGCCGGCCTTGAACGAAGCGTATCCGTCGGACTACCTGACCGTGGCCGTTTCCCCGCCGTTTCGTTGCGGCATCCGGGACCTCTACCTGGAAAACGACCTGCCCCAGAACCGGGCGCACAATATTCAAATAATCTCCGGACAGGAATGCTGGATTCAGAATGTCGAGAGCAACCAGGCGGCCAAATGGCATGTTCGCCTCCAGGCGTGCGCCCGCTGCGAGGTCCGGGAATGCTTCGTCCACGACGGCTGGGACGGCGGCGGCGACAGCATGTACGGGGTCGGCCTGTTCCAGTACTGCTGCAATAATCTGGTCGAAGACAATATCGCCTACCACTGCCGCCACTCGTACGTCACGGAGTACGGCGGCCAGGGCAATGTCTTCGCCTACAACCTCAGCCTGGACCCGGTCAATGAGAACCAACTGCGCACCGATTACCTGATGGGCGACCTGATCCACCACGGGGGCGACCCCCGGTGGAACCTTTGGGAAGGCAATGTGGCCAGCGACATCAAGTTCGACGCGGTGCTCGGCGGCAGTTCCGACGATACCGCGTTTCGCAATCTGATTCGGCGCAAGGGTCTGCCGACCACGATCTACGCCTGCTTCGGCAGCGACGTCCAGCGCGGGAACTACGACGCCAACCTCGTGGGCAATGTCTACGAAAGGCCGCTGCGCGAGCGCGATTCCCTCCGCCGCTGGGGCACCAACCAGGACGATGGGTCGGCCATCGATCCCCAGTCGCAAGCCACCGCGATCCTCGACGGCGAATATGACGAGGCCACGGCGACCCTCGTCTGGGCCGGGCCCGATCATCGCCTGCCCGACAGTTACTATTTGACGGCCAAACCCGACTGGTTCGGCGATCTCGCCTGGCCCCCGATCGACCCCCGACGCCCCGAGAGCGCATCCATATCCAGCTTGCCCGCCGGGCGCCGTTGGTTGGCCGGCCAGCCGACGGCCGTCCCGGTTCCCTGACCGCGCGGATCGAGCGCGCGGGCCCGGCTTCGCTCGCATTTCCTGTGTCGTTAATTCCAAGCATGTTGCAACACTGGATTTCGACCTGAATCGCGGCCACGAGTTCTAAACAAACCCGGCGGCCGGTTGCGGCGGACGCTCGGGATGCGCCTCGGCGAAGCTATCACAACCGGACCCCGCTGTCGGTTTGCCGCCGGTTCGTCGACAATCATTACAGACCCCTCCGGGCCCATTATTTCGTTTAATAGCATGTATTTGACACCCTCATGACAGTTGAGGGAGCCCAAAAGCGTCGTCACCGCTTACACGGACCGGCCGGTCTCCGCGTTACGGCCGCGTGAAGAGTAACGCATTCTATTATATTCCAATACTCTACGAAATCGATCCTCCCGTTCGGAACATGGCATGCTACTCGCCGAGCGATTCCCATGAAGACAACCCTTCCCCAGCTCCTCGCGGCGAGCATCGCAGCCGCACTCGTGGCCTTCGCCGGCCCCGCCTCCCAGGCCCAAACGGTCGCCGGATCGGAACTGCCCGACCTGAACGATTTCGGCACCTTGGATCAGAACCATGCCGGTATCACTGTCACCAATACCTTAAACGTCGCCCCCCAGGCCTGTGCGCCCACCTCCGTGGTGAACGGCCTGATCTTCCTCGAGAACCGCCAGGACGAGGACCCGTTCCAGAACTACGATCCGTCCGCCGGCTTTGCCCAGGCCTCCAAAGCGGATAACAATCTGGCGACGGCGATGGGCACGACCAATGTGCCCACCACCAATTCGGGCGACGTGGGCGGCACCTCGTTCGGGACGACCGGACCCTACACCGGCTCCGACGGCAACACGACGACCGTCGTCACCGGCATGGCGCCGGGGCTCACCAATTATATCAGCGCCGGCGGCGCCAATCCGGCTCCGAACCTGCGCATCGTCGGCGGCCAATATGCGACCACCGGCGCGGTCACCGACGGCGTGCAGAACAACCCCGCCCTGATTCCCACCGGCTGGGTCGGCGGCGGTGTCGGCAATGCCAAATACGTGAACGCCACCCCCACGATCCAGTATCTGGCCAGCGCGTTGACGAGCGACTACGCCGTCGAAATCGGCATCCAATGGGGCACCTACGTCGATGGCGTGTTCGGCAACTATGACGAAGATGGCGTGTTCGTCCCCGGACTGCTGGGCGGCGGCCACGCGGTGACGCTCGATCAAATCAGCCTGAATCTGGCGACCGGCACCGGCTCGATCGGCCTGCTCGATCCGGACGACGGCGCGACCACGGCCGTGCAGGAGAATTGCCAATTGTCGCTCGTCGGCGGATACCTGTATGTCGACTATCCGACGACGACCAGCGATCTCAATGTGCCCCTGCCGGACGACTTGGGAACGCCCAACTCCGGTCAGGAATCATTCGCCACCGCTTCAAACATCTTCGCCGGCAACGGCCAGACCGGCCGGATCGCGATCGACTTGGTCGAAGCCCTGCCCGATGCGGGGAGCACCGCGGCGCTGCTCGGGCTTACGCTGTTCGGCTTGGCCGTCGCCCGGCGCCGGGCGCAGGCCGCCTAGTGGGCGTCGGCGGCCAGGGGGCCCTCGGTGGTGAGGGCCTCCCCGTTCGCGAAGACAAAACGCGTCGGATCGTCGTCGGTCAGTTCGATGTCGAAGTCCCCGTGGGTGGGCGACGCTAGGCGGAACCCAAACTCGTTCGGCTCGATTTCAAACTCAAAAAAGCTGGTGCGGGCGCAGATCGAGGCGGCCAGCTGCAGGACGACGTCTTCCAGGCTCTGAAAGGCCTCGTCCGGATCATACCAGATCGGAAATTCGCATTCGATCGATCCGCGCGCCGGAATCGGCGTTTGTCGTCCGCCGTGGTGCAGGAGAACCTCGGCCGGACTGTGATTGCTGATGCGAAACCCGTAGCGATTCATGGTCTTTTGGGTTGCTCCATTCATCGGCACAAATCGCCCCGACTACACTGCGGGCGACGGTTCAGCCGGTCCAAAAATTCGCCCCGGGTCGACCGCGATTGGACCGGATTGCGTGCTATACTTGCGCCACCCGAATGCGGTATTCCTGCGCGGCGGCGCCCCCCTCCGTCTACCGTGACCGTCGTCCCGAACGGGGCTCGCGGCACGGGTTTGCGCAGGCTCGCCGGGGCTGCCCGCCGGGCCGCGGCGCGGCCGAATTACCGCTCGATCGCCGATAGCGGGTTTGACTCCCTGGGTTGTCGTACCTGGATGTGAGACTGGGATCCTTACCCATGGCTGAAGAACCTCTGGACCGGCGCGACTTCGCGAACCTCTACCGCGCGACGCTCGTGCCCCTGCGGCGTTATCTGGCGCGGTTGCTCGGCAATACGGCGGAGGCGCAGGACGTGGCCCACGACGCCTACCTCCGGATTTATCGGCCGGGCGAAGCCCCGCCCGGTGAACGGCCGGAGGCGGTTCTGTTCACCACCGCCCGGCGGCTGGCGATCAACCGGCTCAAGCGCCGCAGCATTTCCCCTTTTGCCCGCGAGCCCCTGGACACGGATGGGGCCGCCTCCGCCGGACCGGGCGTGGCCGAACAGGTGATGGCGCGCCAGGAACTGAAACTCCTGGAAGCGGCCGTCGCCGACCTGCCGGCCGGCTGCCGCAATGTGCTGCTGCTGCGCTAGGTCGAGCTCCTTTCCCACCCGCAGATCGCCGAACGGCTCGGCATCGCGGTCAGCACGGTCGAAAAACAGCATGCGCGGGCCCTGCGTCTATTGAAGACGGCGCTGAGCACCGCTGCCAACGGCCCGGAGGCCCAACCATGAATTCCCATCCAAATTCCCCCGCCGCGTCCCCCAATCCTCGAACTGAAGAGCAGGCCGCCCTCTGGGCCGCCCGACTGGACGGCTCCGTCTTGACCGAAGCCGATCGCGCCGCGCTCAATGCCTGGCTGGCGGCCGACGCCCGCCACGCGGGCGTGCTCGCCCAGTATGGCGAATTTTCGCGCCTGCTCGACCGCGGCCTGCCCATCCTCGTGGCCGACGGTGCGCTGACCGCGCCGGCCCGCCCGGTCCCCGCGCGCGTCCGTCCCTATCGCCTCCCGTTGCTGCTCGCCGGGCTGGGTGCGGCCGCCGTCCTGGCGCTCATGCTGGTGGCGCGAGGCCACGGGCGGCCGGCCACCTTTGCCACGCGGGCGGGCGAGCGCCAAACCGTCACCCTGGCCGACGGCACCCAAGTCGAACTCAATGCCCGCACCGTCCTGCTCGTCGAACCGATGGGCGATGAACGGCGGGTCCGGCTCTCGGACGGCGAAGCGTTCTTCCGGGTGGCCAAGGATCGCGCTCATCCGTTCATCGTCAACACCGCCGCCGGATCGGTCCGAGTGACCGGCACGGTGTTCGACGTTCGCGCGCTCACGCCAAAGAATCTCGACGTGACGGTGGTGGAGGGTTCCGTCCAGGTCCAGCCGCCGCCCGTCCACCCGGCGGACGCGGACCTCCCCGTCCTATTGAGCGCGGGCGAGCGCTTTTCGACCGAGGTTTCACCGCGGATGGCGCGCCGGCTTTCGCCCGAGGCCCTCGACGACTGTCTCGCCTGGCGGGACGGGCACGTGGTCTTCACCGGGACTCCCCTGCGCGAAGCGCTCGCGCAGTTCGCCCGCTACCACGGACGGTCCATCGCCGTGGATCCGGACGTCGCGGACCTGCGCGTGGGCGGCCGGTTCAATCTCGACGATCTCGACGGATTTCTGGGATCGCTGGGCGAGGCCTGGCCGCTGAGGATCCACCGCGATTCCGCGGGTGGCATCCAGGTGAGCCGACGACTCCAACCTTGAGTTTTGGCCGCCGTTCGTTCGAATTGACCCCGCCCATGACGCTTCGATTATACTCCGAAGCCCCCCCCGCCCCCCCGAGCTGGCGCCGCCCCCCCGGGCCGGCGTCCCATCCGCCCGGCCCCGCCTGGGTCGGCCGACGAAAGGGCCCCGCTGCGCCGCGCCCCGCGCGTTAGCGCCGGCCACAAACTCCCGACCCGATTCACCCCGCACGGCTCCTCCTTTGGGGGTTGGCTGGCCTGTTTCCGGCCATCGCCCTGGCCGAGCCGGCGGACTTCGCCATACCCGCGGAGTCCGCCGATCGCGCGTTGCTGGACTTCTCCAAGCAAGCGGGCGCGCCGGTGATCTTCCCCTTTGACGAACTCAGCCGGGCCCGCAGCAATGCGGTGAACGGGCGCTGGGAACCGGCCGAGGCGTTGGCGCTTCTGCTGCGCGGCACCGCCTTCGCCGGCCAACAGAACCGGGGGGGCACATTTGTGATTACGCGCGCAGGCGCCCCCACCGAACCGGGCCCGGCCGCGGCCGGCTCGAACGCAGGCGCCGGCCTCGTGCCGACGGCCGCCGGCACCACCCGGCTGGCCCCCTTCGTCGTCCAAGGTCGGGCCGAATCCGGCAGCGACCGGACCCAGGCGAGCGAAGTTGCAATCGGCAACCTCGACCTCGAACGCACCGCCGACGACCCGCTGCCCTTCACGGTCTTTCCGCGGAGCCAAATCGCCCAAAGTGGAACCGTCAATCTGGACGATTTTTTGCGCGAAAACGTGCTCGAAAGCGATGCGGGCACGCCCCCGCCCAGCGAGGCGGGCGGCGGAGCATCGTACCTGGGCGGCAGCACCAACATGAATCTCCGCGGCTTTGGCAGCGACGAGACCCTCATCCTGGTCAACGGTCTGCCGATGCCGCAGATGCTGAGCGGCGGGATCACCAACGGCTCGACCACGACCAGCCGGGAGGCCGACGTGAACCTGATTCCGTTGAGCCTCGTGGAACGGGTGGAGGTGCTGCCGGTTTCGGCCGCCGCCCTGTACAGCGGCAATCCGGTGGGCGGCGTGATCAATATCGTGCTCCGGCCGATCGACGACATCTCGGAACTGACCCTCACCTACGCAAACGGCACGCGCGTGGACGCGCCCCAGTCCACCGGTTCGCTCATGCACGGCCAAACGCTGCTCAACGGGCGGCTGGGTCTGCGGCTGAACGCCTCGTTCACCAAAACGGTTCCGCCCACCGAGCAGGAGCTGGGCTATATCCGCGCGAATCTCGCCGCCCATCCGAACTTGGGCGACCCCGCCGTCTATCCCCCGCCGCTGTGGCGGGCGACGCCCAATATTTCGAGCGTCAGCGGCGCGCCGCTCTTCGGTCCCGGCACGTCGCCGATCACCTCGGTCGCCCCGGGCGCGGATGGCTCCGGCGGCCTGGGCGCATTCGCCGGACGGGCGGGCCTTCCCAGTCTGGCGTTGTTCCAAGCACCGGGCGGCGACGCCGATTCGCCGGATAGCCTCAACTACGCCTACGGCCGCCGCCAGACAAACCAAACCTATTTCGGATCGGCCACCTACGATTTGTTTCCCCGGGTGCAAATCGGATTTAACGCCTACCTTTCCCGGAGTCAGACCAACCCAGGTTTTGACGTGTTCACGAGCCCCGCCAATCAGCTCAAACTCGGCGCCGCCTCCCCATTCAATCCGTTTGGCCAGGATGTCTATGTCAACGTCGTCGAAACCGCCCCTCAGCTGGGCGAGGGCTACGAGGAGGCCCGCACCGACCTTTATTCGGCCGTCCTGGCCTTGCTCGCCCGGCTGCCCGGCGACTGGCGGCTCACGCTCGACGCCCAATACGCCCACACGACCACCGCGTACCGCGGACTGGCCGGAGTCGATACGCAACGCTGGCAGGACCTGATCGACCAAGGTCTGTACAATCCCCTCCGCGACACCGAGCTGTACGGACCGCCACCGGCCTTTTACACGCAGGCGCTGGTGTATTTCGGCGGACCCCAGCGCTTCGTCAGGCTCGACGATTTCCAATCGATCGATGCCACCGCCCGGCTCGCGAATGAGGCACTGCCATTGCCGACCGGGGTCGGAACCGTGCGCACCGGCATCGACTACAGCATCGACGACCTGGCCGATTTTGACGACCGGCAAACCTACGGCGACGGATCGCCGGCCGGCTCGTCCGGACTATGGCTTGGACGGACCCTGCAGCAGGTGAGCGCGCTGGCCGAAGGCCAGGCGCCACTCCTCGCGCCGGCCTGGCGGCCGCCGGGTTTGCAGAACCTGGCGGTCGACGCCGCCGCGCGATACACCGTCTCCGACACAACCTATGGCTCGAATGTGGCCCCCACCGTCGGCCTCAAGGCGGATTTTTTCGGCGGCTTTTCCGTGCGGGCTTCCCTCGCCAACACCAACCGGTTTCCCACGCCGGCGATGAGCCGCTTCGAGCCGACCGGCGGCGGCGCCGCCGGCGCCACCGGCGCCCCGACCGGCCAGCTCATCGAGGACCCCCTGCGCGGGGGCGAATCGTACTATGTATCCGCGAGCGACATTCCCAACACCGCGCTGCGGCCGGAGGCGGACATCACGCGTTCGGCCGGTCTGATCTTCGCGCGGGGTCAGACCCACCGCTTCCGCGTCTCCGTGGACTATTTCGACACGCGCAAGTCCGGCGAACTCGTCTACCTCGATGCGCAGGACGTGCTGGACTACGCCAATTTGCTGCCCGGCCGGGTCACTCGGGAGGCGCCCGCCCCAGGCGATCCCTACGGCATCGGCCTGGCCACCAACGTTCTGACCGGCAATCTCAATCTGGCTTGGCGCCATTCGCAGGATTGGAGCACGGCGGTCGATTACGCCTGGAACGCCTGCGCGGGCGGCACCTTGCAGCTCTACGGCCGCTGGGTGTATTTCCAGCGGTATGACCGCGAAATCGTGCCAAACGCGCCGGTCGTGGACGAATTGAACGCTCCGGACACCTCCGGGCTCGACCTGCTGCGCAATCGGATCAACGTCGGCGCGAGCTGGTCCAACCGTCGCTACGGTTTCGGCGTGGACGGGCAATATTTCTCGCGGCGCATCCTGCCGGAGCTGCTCTGGTCCGACCAGG
>CAZWMF010000057.1:0-11191 GCA_964634535.1 uncultured Opitutaceae bacterium
TCGGGAACGCTGTGGTCAGGCATCGTGGCGGAGCTTGAAATGAGCGAATGCAGACCCCATCAGTCGGCTCATGCCGAGAAAATCGAACCGAGCCGCGCCAAATAAGCCCTTGCCGGGCAAGGCGGAGCCGCATGCCTGGCAGTTCAAGCCGCGTTTCCGGCGCGGTGCTTTCGGCTGGAAGTCGCAGCCGGCGATGTCGCGGATCAATCAGGCCGTCGCGGAAATCAGGAAAGTGGCGAAGAATGATCCCGTTCTCGCCGCTGAGGGCGCGGTCATCTTCCTTGAAAGGATATCCCCGGCGATTGAACAGGTGGACAGTTCGTCCGGAGCGATTGGCTCATGCGTAAGCCGCGCGATCTGGGAATTGCTGCCGCTGATGGCGTCGGCACCCGTAGACGCGAAGACGCGCTCGGCCTGGATGGAGCGGCTCTTCGCAGCCTATCTCGCGGACGAGATTCCTTATATCGAAGGGCTCGGCGAGGAATGGGGAGCACTGTGCGGATCTAAGGCGGTCGCTTCCGAATGGGCGGATCGGCTCCGGGACATCGCCCGGGATGCCCTGCGCCCCAATGCGGGGCCGGGCCGGTATTCAAAGACAACGACCGTGTGCCTGAGCGCGATGTTCCGGGCGGAACGCTTCGATGAACTCATCGATCTGCTTCGTTCCGAGAACCTCTGGCCGTACCGACAGTGGACGGCGCGGGCGCTGGCCGCAAAGGGTTCGATCGATGACGCGATTCGATTCGCGGAATCGAGCCGGGCAGGTTCCTCGAGCGACCGGGAGATCGACGCGCTCTGCGAGGAATTGCTCCTGGCCGCCGGCCGTCCGGACGAAGCATACGCACGGTACGGCATCCGCGCGAATCAAGGGGGCACCTACTTGGCGAGTTTCCGCGCCGTCGCGAAAAAGTACCCGCACAAGCCGGCGAAGGAGATCATCTTGGACCTGGCCCGTTCCACGCCCGGCGATGAAGGCAAATGGTTCGCCGCCGCCAAGGACGCCGGTCTCTACGACGAGGCGCTCGCCCTGGCGAGCCGTTCCCCGTGCGACCCGAAGACGCTGACGCGGGCGGCGCGCGACTTCGCCGACAAGCAGCCGGCATTCGCCACGGGTGCAGGCCTCCTGGCCATCCATTGGCTGGTGCGAGGCTTTGGTTACGAGATTACCGGTCTGGATGTGTGGGCGGCATACCACGCGACGATCGCAGCGGTCGCAAAATGCGGCGATCCGGTGGAAATGAAGGCACGTATCCGACAGATGGTTGCTGCGGGAACGGCCGGCGGACAGTTCGTGGCGAGCATTCTCGGCCGGGAGCTGGATCTCTGACTCATTTGTTGCGATCGAGCAAGGGGGGCTCCGTGAAGCATTGACCGGGGATCATCATTTTATCCAGGCGGGCTACACGGCCTTGCTGGTGCCGGCCTCGACCTAGTTGGGTTCGGTGGCGGAGGATTGCTCTGCTTGGCTGCACCCTGGGACAGGAAAGGGTCGAAAACGGACCAGCGAGAGACCGAGAGGCGGTATGGTCGAGCTCGCTTCAAAGAGGAGGATGACCGGAAGTTTATGGGTTCGAATGTCGTCCATCCGGCAATTTAACTGCCGCTAATTCAGTGGATTACCAGGTCTACACGGGTCCCGCCGCCTGTCAGTTTGATGTTATACTCCGATGATTGAAGACGTCCAACCGCAGAACTCGCTGGTTCCTTCGCCTGGTTCTAGGATTGCTGGCGGCTCCCACGTGGTGGGATCCCCTCGATGCGCAAACCACCGATGCTTCCGTGGGCATCGTTTTGAGCGGAATCACCGATCACCGCACGATGGGTGTCGGGTCACGCTGCACGATCAGTGTTTCCATTTTTGGCGACGACATCGATGGGGAATCCGCGGTCCAGGATATCGTTCTTCGGAAGGCGGTTGACGACACTGGACGGGATCTGCTCCTGCCGGACCGCTGGACGGAGCCCGCGGGTGCTACCGCCCCCTCGGCCATGGGGATTCAGGAGCAGTTTCAAATCCGCAGCCCGGCCCGCCGGGCGACTTCGATCCGGGAGATCGATGGCAGCATTCAACTATTCAATCCGACGCAGAGAAACGGAGCGGTTTTGGACATCAAGGGTTTCGAGCGGACGGCGCCCGGGCCAATTGCGCGCCCGGAGCTCAAGCGGTACGGAATCGACGTGTGCTGGTACACGCGCGAAACGTTTGCCAAATTCGGACCCGGATTGGAGGCCGTTTCGGAAGGAGAAGCGTCCCGGGCGGATTTGATGATGATCCGCGCGCTTTTGGGTCAATCCGCACGTGGCCGCGCCCCGTACCGCACGGTTTTTTCGATTCAAGATCCGCAGCGCCGTGTCATGAGCCTTTCCCTCAAGAGCGCGGACGGCGGGTCTTCCGTCAAAGTCGTAAAATTTGGCCGCCTCGAGTTTGCCGATTCACAGCAGCCGCTGACCGAGGATGCGGTGCTCGAACTGTACCTGGCCACACCTGAGGCGCTGAAGGTTCGGCAGTTCAAGATAACGAACATCCCGCTGCCCTGACGGTGCCACGTGCCTGCCAGGCGATCATGGGACCGACCTGCACGGCGCGGCCGACCGGAGTGTTCTGCGGTTGGGTCCGCGTCCCCGCAAGCGACGGGTTAGAGCGCGCTCCGAAATCTTCATCCGGTACGGGCACCTGGGGCGCCTTCTGCTGGTCAATTAGGCGACGATGCTTTCGGAAAGCCCAGTGCATGTCCGGCCCAGGACAGCGGCGGCATTTTTGCACCGGGCTTGGGTCTATTCGCGGACTTTGTCTATCCTCGTCGGCGCGTTGGCGGCCCTGCTTGGGGCCGCCCGGATTGCGTTGCCGTCATTCCTGCGGTCGCAAATCAACGCACGATTGAATCGAGTTCCCGGCTACGCCGGCCATGTGGATGGGGTTCATGTCGCCCTTTGGCGGGGAGCTTACGCCCTGCGCGGCGTACAAATCGTCAAAGAGCAGGGTTCGGAGATCGATCCGCTCTTCTCGGCACGCGTAATCGATTTCTCGCTGGCTTGGCGCGAGCTGATTCACGGCAAGGTCCTGAGCGATATCAGGATCGACGATGTCCGGGTCAATTTCGTCAGGGCCGCCACACCGGAAGCGAGCCAATTGGAGGTCGACCGAACCTGGCAGGATGTGGTTAGCGATATCTTTCCGATCGAAATCACCCGCGTGGTAATCAATAACGGGCTGGTCCATTATCTCGACCGGACGGCCAATCCGGCGGTCGATGTATTTGTTGAACATCTCCAGTTTGGCGCGACCGGTCTGCGAAACCGCCCTTCAAATAGTGTCGAGCGATTCCCTGCGCATATCAGACTGACCGGCGACTTGATCGGTGGGGGGAGGCTGTCCGTTTGGGCGGACGCGGAACCCCTCGCGCCTCAGCCCCATTTTGAGGTGCACGGGCAGATCGAGCATGTTTCCCTGCCGGCATTGAATCCGTTCCTAAAGGCCTATGGGGGCGTAGAGGTGGATTCCGGCGATTTTAAGCTTTATGCGGAGATGGCGGCACGGGATGGCCGCTTCGAGGGTTACGCCAAGCCGTTCTTCATTCACGTCAAGTTTGCCGACTTCACCGAACCGGGCCGGTCGACTTCGGAAAGGATCTGGCAGGCGGTGGCGAGCGGCCTGGTCCTCATCCTAAAGAACAAGGCTCAGGATGAATTGGCGACGCGCATACCCTTCTCGGGCCAATTCGGCCGCACCCATGTGGGCGTGTGGAAAACAATCACCAGTATGTTGCACAACGGCTTCATCCACGCCCTTCCGGCGGCGATCGAGCACAGCGTGAAGTCGGACGCACTCAAACCAGCCAGTCCGCCGCGCACCTCAGGCTCGGCACCGGCAATCGCGCCCGGGCGCCCCCCCACGGCCGGCTGATGGTGCGCAATCGATCGTTATGCGGGCGTCATGACGGCAGAGTATCAGGTGCACCGGTTCGGATTGATTGCCCGGGCAGAGTACGAAAAAAGACCGGCAACGGCCGTAATTTTGCGCGCACAGACCGATGGATCCAATTGGGCGGTGGGTGCTTTTCTGGCGCGTCGCGGTGATGGCTCACGGCCGCTCGGCGCAGACCTGAACGACGGCGCTTCGTCCGGTGTGATAAGCTCCCTCAATGACGTCCCGCTCACATTCGCGGGCGACCAGAAAGCGCAAGCCTTCGAGTTCCCGTTCCAAGGCCTCCAAAGTCATGCACAGGGCCGCCTCTTTCGGGCCGCCGGTGCCAAACGCGAGGTGCGCCGGGGTGTAGGCCTCGAGCACGAAGATCCCGCCAGGGATCAGGCCGCGCACCACCTGCGCATGGACGTCCTGGCGCAGGGTCGGCGGGAGGTGCGCCCATATTGCGACGATGCCCGACCACGCCGCCGGTTCAATCCGGTAGTCCGCCAAATCGGCGGTCTGCGTCACGATTGCCACGCCGTGGGCGGCGGCGAGTTCCCGGGCCTTTGCCAGGCCGATCGCAGACAAATCGACGGCCGAAACGGCATGCCCGCGTCGAGCGAGGAATACGGCATTTCGGCCCTCGCCTTCGGCCAGACAAAGAACCGGACCGACGGGTATGCGGTCCGCGACGGCGGCAAGAAAATCGTTGGGCTCGGTGCCGTAGGCGAACCCGGGTGTCGCATAGCGTTCATTCCAAAAGGGTGCGTTCATATTCGCAATCCAGCCCCAGCCTAGCGCCCGATTGCGTTCGCGCAATCCTCGTCGAGTCGGGCGCTCAGGTCCAGGTGCTGGGCCGCCGGACTTAAGCGGCAAGCCGCGCCGGGTGGGATTCGCGTGCGCCCCGATTGCCGCATGAATAGTAAGCCGATTGGCCCGCCCTTGGACAAGGACGAACCGCGGCTAAAATGCCACGAGGAGATACTTCGTATCCGCGCCAAATGCTCGGCGGAGTTCCGCCGTGCAACCCCGGCTCGATGGTCCTGGTTCGGCGACTTCAGAAACCAAACCGCTGAGCGAGTGCTCCCAGTCGGGCATCCAGGCGCTTTTGCAACCCGTCAAAGCTCCATTTGGGAACGCCGCGATTCTTCCTCGCGTATCCCTTCCGGCGTTTGTACCGGAACCTGGCGCCAAACTCTCTAGCCGCGCCGCGGTTTTGGGTCCAATCGCCGGCGAGCAGTTCGGCCAGGATCCTTTGGCATTTCGGATCAGGACTGGCGTAGATCGGAAAATAGGCATCGGGAAAATAGGGGATGCCGTGAGACCAATAGGCCAACTTATCGGCGGAAATGCGGTAACCGTCCAGGCTTGGATTGAGGATCTTGGCGAAGGCCGAAAGGGCCGATTGGCATTTCAATAGATAAGTGCAACGCGATAGTAGCCAGCAGTCCAAGAGGGCGTGATCGCCCTTGGCGAAGGCCTCGGCCTGGACCGCGCTCTTGTGGTGCTGCGCGGGCCCTGAACTGATTACGGGCAGAGAGGGGTGCTGCGTTCGGACCTGTTCGATGAAGGCCCTTTCATCCGTGGCGACATAGATCGAAGTGACCGCCGGGTGCCGCGCGACAAAGTCCGCGGTGAGCGCCAGGAAGGCATCCGCCGAGACCGCGTTGGTTTCCACGAGCGATCGGTTCTTGTCGGTGCCTCGATAATGAATGCCCAGCGCTCCGTTCAGAGCGGGGAATTCGTCCGCCCGTTGCTTGATCCGGGCGGGCCAGCGAAAGTATTTTTGCCACAACTGGGCGGCACATTCCCAGTCGGGGCCAAGGGTGCAGGCGTGCCGATCGCGTAGCTCCTGGAGGTTAACGTCCTGATAATCGACCGCGTCCGTTTCGCAGTTGATTTCAAGCAGACCCGGAATCACGAGGAAATCGTCGGGTTGGCCATACACCGCGGAACGGATCGCCCAAGTCGGGAGAATTCCCTGACGGTCGAGGTGGGGCAAAACCTCAAAAATCCAGAGAAAAATCTGTCCAAACAGCCCTTCGCGGAGCTGGTCCGGCGTGGTCGAGATCCTCAGCCGACGCTTTGGCGCCATCGCGCTAATCAGGAGACCGGCCGGAGTCCGTGCAAGTGCAAAGCCCGGATCGAGTTCGGATGCTACGATGAGGCGGGCGGACGGGTCACCCGACGGTCTGCTATTTCGACCCGGCACCGGGCGTCCTGACCGCGTTGGCTAAAGGGACGGCCGCGGCAACCATGCGGGCCGGCGCGCCGCCGCCTCAGAGTTGAGCGTCGCGCTTCGTCCGACGGTTCGGCACAGGCGGTCCCCGACTGTGGATTGGAAACCGGGACGTTTGCTTGCGGTTTAGTCTGCCCGCAAGGCAATCATCGGGTCGACGCGGGCGGCGCGGCGGGCCGGGGTGAAGGTCGCGACAAAGGCGACGGCGGAGAGCAGAAGCGCCACGGCCGCATACGTGGGCGGATCGAGCGGACTGATGTCGAAGAGTTGATTGGCGATGCCGTCGCGGGCGGCGAGGCCGATCGCGGCCGTCCCGCTGAGACCGATGGCGAGGCCGACGACGAGTTGGTAGGCGCCTTGGCTCAGCACCATCTTCAGAATGCGGCGGTGGTCGGCGCCCAGGGCCATGCGGATGCCGAATTCCTGGCGGCGTTGGTTGACGGCGAAGGACATCACGCCGTACAGGCCGACCGAGGACAGGATGATCGCGACCAGGCCGAAAATCGTGAACAGGGTGGCCGTGATCCGCGTGACGCCGAGAAAGCTGTCCAGGTTTTCCTTGGCGGTGCCGACAAAATAGAGGGGGAGGTTGGGATCGATCCGGCTGACCTGCCGTTGCAAGGTTTCCGCGAGTGCGGGGGCGCGGCGGCCGAGGTCGCCGGCGCCGCGGGGACGCACGACGATCGTTGCGAATTGCTGGGTCGCCGGAGTCGACTGCGCCGGGCCGAGCACGGTGGCAAAAAACGGCACGTAAAAGCCGGTGTCGTCGACATCGGGGTTGTTGAATGGTCCGAGCATGCGGGTCGTGGTGGCGACGCCGACGATCGTGCGCCACGGCCCGAAGACCCGGCCGCTATTGTCCACTGTGCGGAAGCGGCGCCCGATCGCGCTCTCCAGGCCGAAGTGCTTCCGGGCAAACGCGGCATTGACGATCGCGACGGGCAGTTTGCCGTCCTGGTCGTCGAGGCGGAAATCGCGACCTTCGAGAATCTTGGCGCCGAGCGTGGCGAAAAAGCCGTCCGAGACCTGTTCAAAATTTGTGCGGGGTCGATCGCTATCGGTCGGGTAGGTTTTGCCTTCGATTTCCACGGCACAGTCGCCGGAAAAGGCCATGCGCAGCCGGTTGGTGAGCGCCGCCCCGTCCAACTCGGGCTGGGACCGGACTTCGCGCAGGAGCCTATCAAAAAACACTTTGCGTGCTTCGGGCGTCGGGTAGGCGCCTTCCATCAGGGCCATGCGGGCGGTGAGGACGGCGGTCGTGTCGTAACCCCAATCCGTCCGGTCGCGGCGCAAGATGGACTGAACCTGGAGGAGCGCGCCGATCAGCAGAACGCAGGTCACGATGATTTGGAGGACGATCAATCCTCGGGTGATGACGATGACGGCCCGGCTCGTGTTGCCCCGACCGGCCTCCTTGAGTGCGGCGATGGCGGTCGTGCGGGAGGCCAGCCAGGCCGGGATGAGTCCCGAACCCACTGCGGACAGGGCGATCGCCGCCACGACCACGGCCAGGACCCGGCCGTCGATGTTGAAAACGATGTAGGCCGGAATTGGGTTGTCGCTATTGTGCGTCGCCGCGTTGAGGTCGCTGACCGCCCAGGCGGCAAGGGCGATGCCCAGGGCCGCGCCCAAGAGGGCCAGGAGCAGGCTCTCGGTGAGCATTTGGCGGATGAGCCGGATGCGGGTGGCGCCGAGCGACGAGCGAATCGCCAGTTCCTTGGCCCGGAGCGTGGCGCGGGCGAACTGCATGTTCATGACGTTCACGCACGCGATCAGGAGAATGCCGATGCAGAACGCCAGCATGGTCCACAGCAAGCCGGAGATCGCCGGGGGCGTAAACGTGCGGATGAGCGGCTGGACGAGCGCGGTGTCGAACTTCTTGTTGGTGTCGGGAAAGGCCTGGGCCAGTTGTCGGGCGATGGCGGTGAATTCGGCGGTGGCCTGATCGAACGCCACGCCTGGCTTCAGAAGGCCGAGAACCGACGGGGCATTGCCCTGGGCATTGCGGTTGTTGCGCAGCGCCGGGGGATATTCGCTATAGAGCGGCAGCCAGATTTGCTCGTTGACCGGAAAGGCGAAGCCCGGCGGCATGACGCCAATCACGGTGGCGGCCACTCCATTGATGCGCACGTTCTGCCCGAGGACCTCCGGACCGCCGCCGAAGTCGTGCACCCAAAGTTCGTGGCTGATCAGGGCGACCTTTTCGGCGCCGGGCCGGTCGTCGCGGGCGGTGAAATCCCGCCCAAGCAGCGGAAGTACGCCCAGAATCCGGAAGAAATCGTACGAGACGTAGGCGCCGGTGTAGCGCCGCGGCTTGCCCTGGTTCGTCACGTTGACGGTCGCCCCGGAAATGTATGCGGCCATCCGGGCGAAGGAGCGCTGTTGATCGCGCATGGCCTCGTAGTCGAGGGTGAAGATCTGGCCGCCGAAGCCATTGCGGTTGGCGTTCGTCTGGGTGACGTCGATGACCTGGACGCCGGCCAGGCGGGTGGCGTTGGGAAAGGCGAAACCGCGCAGCATCGTCGCATTGATGACGCTGAACATGGTGGTCACGCCGCCGATGCCGAGGGCCAGGACCATCACCGCCAGGGCGCAGAACGACTTTTCCCGAATCAAAACGCGAATCCCGATGCGCAGATCTTGGAAGAAGGTTGCGAGAATCATCGGGAAAGCACCGGATTGAGAGTAAAGCGGATGGCCAGCCGTTCAATCCGCTCGCGTCCGGAGACGCGGCGGGATTCGACGGCCGGTACCATCAATTTAGGAATGGAGAGTTGGCAAATCGGATTGGAAAATTCTTGGGGTGGGCCGGTATTTTTCCGATTGGGGGGAAAGCATGCGGGATAACCTCCGTCGAGCGTTCGGCCGTTCCGTTCCTCATTGGTCGCCGGTCGATGAGCCTTGGAACGGTGGAGGACACTGGGCTAAGCGAATTGTGCGCCAAGGGCTTAGTGCTATTGGGTGGGGCCCGCGCCGGCCGCGACTCGTTCGAAGTCCGCTGGGTCGTGCTGCGCGGGCGGAAGATTGGGGGACCGGATTGCGGGTTTCTGATCGCCTGATCCCTTGTGCCCGGCTGGATTCATATTAAGCTAGGCCCATCGTGTTCTCCATCCTCATCGCCGACGACGAGCCGGTATTCCGCTCGGTGATCCGCGGTTACCTCGTGTCGGCCGGTCACGCGGTCACCTGCGCCGTCGACGGCGGCGAAGCGACGAAGCTTCTCGCCGAGCGACAATTCGATTTATTGATTTCCGACATCTTAATGCCGGTGCGCGACGGCCTGGAACTCATCCTGTCCGCCCGTCGCCTATATCCGAACCTGCCGATCATCGCCATGTCGGGCGGCGGGAGCATCTCGGCCGAACTCTATCTATCCATGGCCAAGAACTTCAACGTCAAGGGAGTCTTGGCGAAGCCGTTCACGGGCGAGGACCTGCTTTCGGCGATCGACGTGGCCGTTGGGACGCCGTCGTCCGGCGGGCGCTGAGCGCTTCGGAGTTTGCGCGCGGGGTTTTGTTAGGGTTTTCCCTCGGACGATAGGGAGGTCCCGTGGAGGATTTGCGGTAAATTCCCAATTCCAATTGGGTTCTGAAAGTTAGTCGGGCATCGGCTTTGGATTTAATTTGTTTGAAAGGGTGGCTGAGCCAATCAATTGCGCGGCGCGCCAGCATTCGTCGTTTAGGTGGTCGGCCTTTGCCCGATGTACGCATCCGGAGTCCAAGCCCACGCGCCTTAGCTATGTCCAAGACCGGCACCACGATTAGCCAGAAACTGATCAGCGGATTTCTGGCCGTCGCGGCCACGACGCTGATCGTTGGGTCCTTGGGGCTTTGGGGGTTGACGCGAGCGACGGGGCAAGCCGACGCAATTGCCGAGCAGCTTAAGCTGCACGGTCGGTTTCTTGCTCAATCGATCAATCTCGCGCGCTCGGCCCAGGTAAATTTTAAGAAACAGGTGCAGGAGTGGAAGGATCTCCTATTGCGCGGCGGAGATGATCCGGCGGCCTACGATCACTATATTAAAGGTTTTTGCGATGAAGAGACTGCCACCGAGAAGTCGCTGAGCGATCTGCAGGCGCTCTTGACCACGCAGAAGATCGACACGTCCGCAGTGGATCGGTCCCTGAGCACCCACCGGGATCTGGGCGCAAAGTACCGGGCCGCGCTTTCGAACGTCGCCCGAGGGCAGCCGGGGTGGAGCGGCCGGGTCGACCGACTGGTCAAAGGGATGGATCGGCCGGCGACCGACGCCATCGACGAAATCGTCACGCAGGTGCAAAAGTTCGATGCGGATGTGACGGGTGAGCTCGAGGCGGATTTTCATCGGCAATCCCGCCAAGTTCGCTCGTTTACCGTCGTCGGTATTTTGGCGGGGGTGGGCGTGTCTCTGCTCCTGGGAATTTGGATCAGCCGGAGCATCGCGCGGCAGTTGCACGGGCTTGCGCAGACGCTCGGCGCGAGTTCCAAGGCCTTGGCGGTCGCTTCCTCCCAGGTGGTGCAGACCAGTCAGGGCCTGGCCTCCGGATCCAGCCAGCAGGCGGCCTCGCTGGAGGAGACCGGAGCTTCCCTGCACGAACTGTCGTCGATGACCCAGCGCAATTCCGAAAACGCCGACTCCGCCAAGCTCCTGGCCAACCAAACCCGGGCGGCCGCCGACGCCGGGGCGGCCGACATGGCGGAGATGTCCGAGGCCATGGACGCAATCAAGGCGGCCGGCGACAATATCGCCAAGATCATCAAGACGATCGACGAGATCGCCTTTCAGACCAATATTCTCGCGCTCAACGCCGCGATCGAGGCGGCGCGCGCCGGTGAGGCCGGCGCCGGCTTTGCGGTGGTCGCCGAAGAGGTCCGCAACTTGGCCCAGCGCAGCGCTCACGCGGCGAGGGAAACCGCCGAACGGATAGAGGACAGCATTTCCAAGAGCGCCCGCGGCGTCGGGATCAATGGCAAGGTGAGCGCGGGATTGCAGGAGATCGTCACCAAAGCGCGGCGCGTCGACGAATTGATCGCTCTGGAAGGGCACGAGATCTTCGGCGCGTTCCC
>CAZWMF010000057.1:11201-11990 GCA_964634535.1 uncultured Opitutaceae bacterium
CTTCGGGTGAACAGACTCAGGGATTGCAACAGATCGACAAGGCGGTCGCTCAGATCGACCAGGTGACCCAGACTACGGCGGCGAGCGCCGAGGAAAGCGCGGCCGCGGCGGAGGAATTGAACGCCCAGGCCGACGTGCTCGAATCGGCCGTCGGCGAACTCTTGCGTTTGGCCGGATCAGCGCGGACGCAAGACCAGGATGCGGCACCCCGATCCGGGGTCAATCCGCGGATGGCCGCGGGGGCCCGTTCGACTCGGCGCCGCCAAACGGCCGGACTCATGTCCAATGCCGTCGGTTAGCCGGTGCCGCCCCGCGGCGCGGGTTTAGCCGGGTTGCAGCGCTGGCGTCAGGCGGCGGTTGACGCTTTCCGCCAGTCGGGCAAGTCCGGCGGTTAGTCGCTCCCGGAGGTCTTCGTGCAGCCAAAGCTCGCCCGATGCGGAGAGCTTGGCCTGTTCGTCGATCGCGTACACTCCCGGCAGAATCTCGCTCGCGCCCAGGACGGAAAGCACCGGTTTGAGGGCATATTCGATCGCCAGGAGATGTGAGGGCGATCCGCCGCAGGCGATCGGCAGGAGCGTCTTTCCCCGCAAGGCGTTTTGCGGAAGGATGTCGAGGAAGGCCTTGAAGGCGCCCGAATAGGAGGCCTTATAGATCGGGGTCGCCACGATGACACCCGTGGCCGCGGCGATCTGTTCCTTAGCTTCCGCGAAGGCCGGGCTATCGTAGCGGGCGTAGAGGAGGTCGGCCGGCGGAAACCCCCGCACATCGATGAGAATGGCATCGAATCCC
>CAZWMF010000058.1:0-11974 GCA_964634535.1 uncultured Opitutaceae bacterium
GGCAGCAGCGAAACGGCCGCGTTCGGGTCGGTGGTCGGCCGGCCCTCCTGGTCGACCGCGGCCTGGGGCGGCAGCGGTTTGCCCTCGCGCTTCAATTGCTGGACGCGGCCCATGGCCACGACCGAGGTGGCCCAGTCCACCACGATGGGATAGCCCACGGCCGCGGTCGTGGGGAAGCCCCAGCTATGCGGGTTCGTGCCGAGGGTGGGGAACCGGCCGCCAAAGGGGACGACCTCGGCGAGCGCGGCCGTGCAGTTTGTGTAGGCGAAATAGCCCCGGCGAGCCGCATCCATGACGTAGCCGCCGCCCCAAAGATAGTGAAAGGCGTTGTCCACCGCCACCGTGCCCGCGCCGTAGCGGTCGGCCAGGGCGATGGCGGCGTCGATCGCGCGCACGGCCACCGATTGGCCGAGCTTGCGGTGGGCATCCCAGATCTTCACGGCCGGAAAACGCGAGGGCTTTTCCTCGATTTCCGCGCCGGGCACGCAACCCTGCGCACCGCTGCCGAACAGGTGGTCCAAATGGAGGGCCTTGATCGCGTTGTGGGTGCGGATGCCGTGCCGCGAGGCTTCGGCGCACACGCGCGCGGCCTCGGCCGACTCGTCGGGCCGGTAGCCGCGGTGGCGATAGGCGGCTTCGACCAGCGCGTTGTGCTGGGCTTCGGGAACGCTGAAATATGTTTCGGGCATGGGGGTTCTCCTGAGAAAGGCGGCCGCTGCGTGGCCGAAGCTGCCGGAGACGCCGCGCCACATTGCGCGTTCGACTCCGGCTGGGTTTAGTTCAGATTGGCTTGGGCGTGCGGCTTGCGGCCGGCCAGGAACAGGGTGAGGTTCTCGACCGCGCAGGTCGCCTGGCGCTGGACGCTCTCAAAGGTGCGCGAGCCGATATGCGGCGTGATCAGGGCGTTGGGCAGGCCGAGCAGCGGATGGTCGGCCGGCGGCGGTTCCTCGTCGAGGACGTCGGTGCAGTAGTTCGCCAGATGATTCGACTGGAGGGCGGCGACGACCGCCCCGGTGTCGACCAGTTCGCCGCGGGCGCAATTGAGAATGATGCCGCCCGGGCGCATGAGCTTGAGCCGGCGCGCGTCGACCAAGTGGCGGGTTTCCGCGGTGAGGTTGGTGTGCAGGCTGATGAAGTCGGCGTCGGCGAACAGCCGGTCGAGCTCGGCGTAGCGCTGGACCCCGAATTCGGCCGTCAGGGTGTCGGGCCAGAAGATGTCGTACCCAATGAGCTTGAGGCCGAAGGCGCGGCCGCGAATGGCGACTTCCTTGCCGATGCGGCCCAGGCCGACGATGCCCAGAGTCTTGCCGAGGATCTCATGGCCGGTGAGCCGTTTCCATTGGCCGTGGGACGCGTAGTTGGCCTCCGCCACGAGGTGGCGCACGGCGGCGAGGAGGAGGGCGAAGGTGTGCTCCGCGACCGTCGTGTGGTTGACGCCCGGCGTGAACAGGACGGGGATGCCGAGGGTGGTGGCGGCCGGCACGTCGATCTTGTCGAGGCCGATGCCGTATTTGCTGATCACCCGGAGGCGGGGTGCGGCCTTTTGCAGGACGGCCCGGGTGATGGCGTCGTCGCCGCAGAGGAAGGCGTCGAATTGGCCGGCGAGCTCCAGCATGCGCGCTTCGGGCAGCGGGCCGCGCTCGCGCACGATTTCAAAGCCGGCGTTTTCGAGGAGCTGGTGATGGGTTCCCGGCGTGTCCTGGAACGAGGTCGTGGTCAGAAGAACGCGAATCATGACAGTGTTGACCAAAGGGGGTTGCGCGCCATTTGAAAAGCCGAATCCGCAAATTCGGTCACGTGTCCGCGTATTCGGGAATCGGCCGGCCGACGCTCCGGCCAGGGGGGCGGAAGGCGAAGGGTTGCCTGGCGCGGCCCGGGGCCTTTATTTGGTCTTCCATGGGAGAATCCGTTCATGCCGCGCCGACGCGGCGGTTGGTCCGGCGGTTGGGAAAGACCGTCGTGCGCACCGACGAGGCCTCGCGTGAAGCCGCCTCGTATGATGCCAGCCGGATCGCGTTCCTGCCTGATGCGGTGATCGCCCCGGCGACGCGGGCCGATCTTGGCATCGCGCTACAACTCGCTAATCAATATCGGGTTCCGGTAGTCGTGCGCGGCCGGGGCACCAGTCTGACCGGGTCGGCCTCCCCGCGGCGGGGCGGGTGGGTGGTCGACCTACTGGCCTGGGATCGAATTCGAATCGATGCGACGGCCGGCCTGGCCCAGGTCGAGGCGGGGGCGCGGACCGCCGATCTCCAGCGGGCCGCGGAGAAACGCGGATGGTTTTATCCGCCCGACCCCTCCTCGCGGGAGTATTGCACGCTCGGCGGCAACATCGCCTGCAACGCCGGCGGGATGCACGGTGGAAAATACGGCGTCACCCGCGATTTCGTGATCGCGCTGAAAGGGTTTCTGCCGACGGGCGAGTGGGTGGAGTGGGGCACGGCGACCAAAAAATACGCCGCCGGCTTCAACTTGCGCGACCTGTGGATCGGCAGCGAGGGTATGCTGGGCATCGTAACCGACGCCGTGCTCAAGCTGGTGCCGGCGCCGGCCGCCCGGTGGACCCTGTTGACCTCGTTCCGCGACGAGACCGCCGCCTTTCGGGCGGTATCCGAGCTGTTTGGCGCGCGGATTCAGCCCGCGATCTGCGAGTTTCTCGACCGCTATTCGGTCCAATGCGCCGAATCGGCCACGGGCACGGCGGTCTTTCCGGGCCAGGCCGGTCGGCCGGTGGTGCTTCTGGAATTGGCCGGCCATCCGGCGGAAGTGCGGGCCGATCGGACGGCCGTCCTGGCCTGGGCGCGCCGCCATGCGCTCGGTTTCCGTTCGGCGCGAACCCGGGCGGAGGCCGAAGCGCTCTGGGCCGTGCGGCGGCGCTGTTCGGGCGCCATGTTCGAACTGGGCGACGCCAAACTCAACGAGGACGTGGTGGTGCCCTTGCGGGCCTACGTCGCGTTTGCGCGCTTTCTCGAGCGGTTGCGGCGCGACTCGGGCCTGGCGATCCCCACGTTCGGCCACTTGGGCGACGGCAATCTGCATGTCAATATCATGTACCACGCGGCCGTGCGGGCGGAGTGCGCGGCGGCGGAAGCGGCGGTCCGGCGCTTGATGCACGCGGTGGTCGATCTCGGCGGGGCGATTTCCGGCGAGCACGGCATCGGGCTGGCCAAATCTCCGTTTCTGCGGATTCAGCACCGACCGGCCGAGGTCAAGGCGATGCGGGCGGTGAAGCAGGCCCTGGACCCCCGCGGCATCCTCAATCCGGGCAAGATGTTTGAACCCTTTCCCGTCTGGAAGTCGCCGCGGGTCAAGGTGAGCTTCCCCTGGGATCACAAGTAGGGGTTTTTCCTCAGGCCGGACCGCGACAAAAGACTCAAGCGAGCGGCCGGATCAGTCGATCTAAGATGGGTGCGCGCATGCCCATTCGCGGTCGTCCGCGCCTTCGCCCAACCATGATCCTTTCGAATCCCCGTCCCGTAGTCCTGATTGTCGACGACGAGGAGATTGGGCGGATGGTGCTCGAAGAGGCCTTGGAGAGCGAAAACTACCGGCTCTTGGTGGCCAAGACGGGACCGGAAGCCTTGGCGCTCGCCCGGGCGGATCACCCGGATGTGATCATCCTCGACGTGATGATGCCCGAGGTGACCGGTTACGATGTTTGCCGGGAACTGCGCCAGGATGGCCTGCTCAATCAGGTTCCCATCCTGTTTCTGACGGCCCTGCAGGACCGCGGCTCGCGCCAACTCGGGCTGGAGGCCGGCGCCGATGAGTTCCTCAACAAGCCGGTCGACCTGATCGAGCTGAAGATGCGGCTGCACAATATCACCCGGCTAAACCGATTCCGGCAGCTTTCCGAGGAGCGGGAGCGCTTCGAAGCGGTGTTCGCCCATTCGCCCGACGGGATCGTCGTCCTGGACGCGGGCGGGCAGGTGCTGCTGGCCAACCGGGCGTGCGCGGAATTTGGGCTCGCGCCCGCCGCGCCCGATGGCGCCACTGATTTCTATGCGCGCTTCACCGCGGCGGATCAAACCGCCCTGCGCGCGTTGGCCGAGGAGGCCCTGCGCACCGGGCAACGGTGCGGGCCGATCGACGCCGCCTGGGACGGGGCCATGGAATCCGGCCGCACGGTCGAAATCACCGCGGGCTCCCTGCCGTGGTCGGGCCGGCGCGCCGTTCAACTGACTCTGCGGGACATCACGGCGAAGAAGGAGATGGAGTCCTGGCTCACCCGCAGCCAGCGGATCGAACTCCTGGGGCAGTTCTCGAGCGAAATCGTCCACGACGTCAACAACCTGCTCGCGGTGGTCACCTTTCATGCGGCCTTGATGGCGGACAAGGCGCCCGCGGCGGCCCGGGTCCACGCGGTCAAGATCGAAGAGACGGCGATGCGCGCGGCGGTGACCCTGCGGCGCATCCTGCAGTTTGCGCGCGGTTCGGACGGGGAAAGGCAGCGGCGCCAGCTCGACGCGGCGGCCGCGGCCGGCACGACCCTGATCGGCGAGTCGCTGGGCCGCGACATCCAGCTTTCCTTCCAGGCGGAGGCCGCCGGTCTCGAGGTGACGTTGGACGAAAACCAACTTCATCAGGTGATCATGAATCTGTGCGTCAACGCCCGCGACGCCATGGACGGCCGCGGTCGGATCGAGGTGACGGTGGCCCGCGCGGATGTGCGACCCGAGATGGTGGCCCGCCTTGGCCGCGGGGCGCGCGCCGGCTCCTTTGGCGTCGTGCGCGTGCGCGACTTTGGCACGGGCATGACCGACGCGGTGAAGGCCCGGCTATTCGATCCGTTCTTCACCACCAAGGCGCCGGGCAAGGGCACGGGGCTCGGCCTGGCCGCGGTGCTGCGCATCCTCAGCAGCCATCAGGGATTCGTCAGCGTGGACAGCACCCTGGGCGTGGGCACGTGCTTCACCTGCCACTTTCCGCTCGCCGAATGAATTCCGCCGTCGGAGCCTCCGCCCGGCCGGCCGGTCCGCGCGCCCATCCGCGCACGCTGGGCTGGCTCGGCACGACCGCCCTCGCCATGGGCGGCAGCAACCAGAGCCTGTTTCTCATCGCGGCGCTCTTCGTGGGCCAGGGCGCCATTCCCGGCCAAGGCAGCGCCGCGATCCCGCTGCTCATCCTGGGGCTGCTGCTCAGCTGGGCCGCCGCGCCGGGTTGGCTCGAACTCATCCTCCTTTATCCGAACCGGGTCGGGGGCATCGCCGCGACCTGCGCCGAGGCCTTCAAGCCATACAGTCCCATCTTAGCCAACCTGACGGGCGTCTGCTACTGGTGGGGCTGGGTGCCGACCTGCGGGTTGACCGCGCTCGTGTCGGCCGCGGCCCTGCATCAATGGTACCTGCCGAGCGTGTCGGTCAACGCGATCGCGATCGTCATCGTCGTCGTCTTTACCGGGGTGAACCTAGCCGGCGTCAAGTGGACCGCGCGGGTCGCCCTGCCCATCGCGTTTGTCTCCGCGGGGCTGGCCTTTGTCTCCTCGCTTGCGCCGGTCATGGCCGGCCGGGTCGACTGGCACCAGGCGGCATCGTTCAAGCTGACGATGCCATTTCCCGGATGGTTCGGCGCCATGACGAGCGCAATGGCCGGCTTGTATCTGATCGGGTTTGCCGCGCCCGCGTTCGAGGCGGCCACGTGTCACGTGGGCGAGACGGTTGATCCCGAGCGCAATGTGCCCAAGGCTATGCTGGCCAGCGCCCTGATGGCGGGTGTGTTCTTCATTGTCCTGCCCGTCGTCTGGCTGGGCGCCCTCGGTCCGGTCGCCTTGGGCGCCGACGATTTGTCGACCGTTCTGGGGCCGACCTTCGCGCCAGTCTTCGGCAGCGCGGCGAAGGCGGCGGCGGTTTGGTTCATGGCCTTCAACATGCTGCACGGCACGCTGCAGCCCTTGGCGGGCGCGGCCCGCACGCTCGCCCAATTGTCCGACGACGGTCTGTTGCCCGAGTTTCTCGGCTGGCGGGCGAAATCCGACGCTCCGTGGGTCGCCACGGCGTTGACCGCGATCTTTTCGATTTGGTTTCTGTGGCTCGGCGACCCGATCTGGCTCGTGGCCTCGGCCAATTTCACCTACCTGATCGGGATCGGGATGCCCAATGTCGCGGTCTGGCTATTGCGCCGGGATCAGCCCGACCTGCGCCGTTCCTTTCGCGCGCCCCGCGGCACGATCCTGCTCGGCGTGATCGCGGCCGCCATCTGGGCATTGTCGGCCATCCTGGGTTTCCAGCAGTTCGGCCTGCCGACCGTCCTGATTGGGCTGGTTTTCGCGTATTCGGGCTCGCTGCTCTACGCGTGGCGCAAGTTTTCCGACCGGCGCCGGGCGGGATTGCCGGGGGTGGGCCATACGCTGCATATCAAGCTGACCGGTGCGATGCTGCTCGTGCTCGCATTGGACGGGGCCGGATACTTGTTGGCGGTCAACAGCGCCACCCGCGCCAATCCGGATCGACTGGCGGCATTGGCCGACATCTTCGTGGCGGTGGCCATGTTGACCATCACGGTCGGCCTCGTTCTACCGGGCATGATCGCCCATTCGGCGGTCGCGGTCTCCCAGGCCGCGCATCGGCTGGCGACCGGGACCCTGGCGGACTTTTCCCGCGCGATGCAGGCATTGGGTCGCGGCGACCTGGAAGCCGCCCATGCCCGCGTGGATGTGGTGCCGGTGGCCGTGACGTCGCGGGACGAATTGGGCGAGATGTCCCGCAGTTTCAATATCCTGCAGGACGAGGTTGCCCGCGGCGCCGCGGGGCTGGATCAGGCCCGGGAGGGCTTGCAGCAGGCCCGCGACGAGCTGACCGTCAGTCATCGGAGCCTGGAGCAGCGGGTGGACGAACTGGCCGCGTCGCTGGTGGAACGGGCGCGCGTCGAACTTGAATTGCGCCAGGCCAAGGAAGTGGCCGAGGCGGGCGACCGGGCGAAAACGCAGTTTCTGGCGGTGATGAGCCACGAAATCCGCACGCCGATGAACGGCGTCGTCGGATTTACGGATCTGCTGCTCCAAACGCCGCTCACCGAAAAACAGCGCAAATACGCCGACCTGGTTCGCAGCAGCAGTCGCGACCTGCTCGTCATCATCAATGACCTGCTGGATTATTCCAAGATCGAGGCCGGCCGGGTCCAGTTGGCGGCCCTGCCCTTCGATATTCGCCAGTGCGTCGAGAACGCGGTGGTGATTTGCCGGCCCACCGGTGCCAAGGATATTGCGGTGCACACCGAGATCGATCCGGCGGTGCCGGCCCTCGTCGTCGGCGACGGCTACCGCGTTCGCCAAGTCATGATCAATCTGCTGGCCAATGCCTTCAAATTTACCTCGCACGGCTCGATCACCGTGCGGTTGGCGATCGTCGCCGGTTCATCCGGCGTTCCGCCGCGGCTGCGCTTCAGCGTTACCGACACCGGAATCGGGATTCCCTCCGACCGCATCTCGGCGTTGTTCAAGCCTTTCAGCCAATTGGATGCGTCGAACACCCGCGCCTATGGAGGCACCGGTCTGGGCTTGGCGATCTGCAAGAATCTCGTGACCATCATGGGCGGCGAGGTTGCCGTGGAGAGCGAACCCGGTGTGGGTTCGATGTTTAGCTTCACATTGCCGATGCGAGAGTTGGCCCCGGAAGCCAAGACCGCTCCGGCGGCGCCGTCGAGCGCGGACGCTCCGGTTCCCGCGGTCCGCACCGCGGCCGGGGGCCGGCCGGCCGCCGATTTACAGATTCTCGTGGTCGAGGATATCCCGGTCAATTTGACCCTGGCGCTGACGCTCCTGATGGAACTGGGCTTCAATCCCGAGTCGGCCAAGAACGGACGGGAATGCCTGGAAATGACCAGCCGCAAATCCTATGATTTGGTTTTCATGGATTTGCAGATGCCTGAAATGGACGGCTTGGACGCCGCCCGGGAGATCCGCCGTCGCGAACGCGCCGCGGGTGAGAATGCCCGGAATCGCGTGCATATCTGTGCCCTGACCGCCAATGTCATGGCGAACCATCGCGACGCCTGCGCCGCCGCGGGCATGGACCAGATCCTGGCCAAGCCGCTGCAGTTGGATGCGTTGCGCCAGGCGCTCGAACGGGTGGGGCAGCCCGTCGCGCTGGCGGCCTCCTCGTAGCCTGCATCCCTGCCAAATGGTGGCCGCAAATGCGGCCATCCCTGCGGGACTCGGCCTTCGGCCTCGCCATCTCCGCCTTGGCGCGTTCCGTCCGGCGAATCTGGCGCCTTCTTCCCGGCGCAAAAAGGGGGTGCACGATCGCCTGCCCAGCCGCCTCCACCCCGGTGACTTGACAAGTTTGGCGGCGAAACGATAGGTTATTCAACTCACTAAAACTCACTTTGAAACAAAGTGGGCCCTGCGGCCCGCTTTTTTTTTCCTTTCACCGTTCCCACCTCTTATGAGCAGCGAAATTCTTTCCGTCCTCGAGTACATGGAGAAGGAAAAGGGTATTCCGCGCCATGACATGATCGCGACGATCACGAACGCCCTCAAGACGGCGGCGCAAAAAGGCGTAAGTTCGGGCCAGGAGCTTAAGATAGAAATCAATCCGCGCAATGGCCAGCTCCATGCGTGGGCCGTCCTGAAAGTGGTCGATTCGGTGAGCAACCCGCGCACTGAAATCCATGTGGAGAAGGCTCATGCGGTCAAACCCGACGCGGTGATCGGCGACATGATCGAGCGCGAGATCGATCCGTCCTCCCTGGGACGCATCGCCGCCCAGACCGCCCGCCAGGCCGTGATGCAGCGTCTGCGCCAATTCGAGAAGGACCGCATTTACGACGATTTCAAGGACCAGGTCGGCAATATCGTGACCGGCACGGTTCGTCGGCGCGAGCGCAGCGACATTTTCGTCGACTTGGGCAAGGCCGAGGCCGTGATGCCGGCCAAGGAGCAGATGCCGGGCGAGGAATACCAGCCGGGCGACCGGGTGCGCTCGCTGCTGTTGGAGATCGAGAACACCCCGCGCGGCCCGGAGATCATTCTCAGCCGGGCGAGCGCCCGCTTTGTCCGTCGACTTTTCGAATTGGAGGTCACCGAGATCGCCGACGGGACCGTGAAGATCGAAGCGTTTGCCCGCGAACCCGGCTACCGCACAAAGATTGCGGTGACCAGCAGCGACCCGAAGGTCGATCCCGTCGGCGCCTGCGTCGGCGCCCGCGGCGCCCGGGTCAAGACGATCGTCCGCGAACTGGGCGGCGAAAAGATCGATATCATCAAGTATTTTGCCGATCCGCGCGAAATGGTCATCGAAGCGCTGAAGCCGGCCGTGCCCCGCGACATCATCCTCGACGAGAAGAACCGCCGGGTGCTGCTCAAGGTGGCGACCGACGATCTGGCGGTCGCGATCGGGCGCAAGGGGCAGAATGCCCGGCTCACCTCCCGCCTGCTCGGCTGGCGGCTCGACATCGAGGAATTCAAGGCCGCGGGCGACGATCCGCGCGGCAACGCGGTCGCCTCTCTGGTGCGCACCTTCAAGCTGGATCCGACGATCGCGGGCCGGCTGGTCGACATGGGCATCAACTCGCCGGCCGCCTTCGAGGGCGTGGCCGCGGAAGATCTGATGGGCGGCGGTTTCAGCGAAGATGAAGCGAAAGACATCATCACCCGGGTCACGGCGTCGGCCTGACGAGCACCCCCGAACCGCATGAGTACCCGCATCCACGAGCTGGCCAAGCGATACAACATGGAGGGCAAGGACATGCTCGCCCTGCTCAAGGAGCGCGGTTACGTCGCGGCCGACACCCGTTCGGTATCGAGCACCGTGAGCAAGATTTACGTGGAGGAATTGGAGAAGGAGTTTGCCTCGCGCGTCGACGTCAAGCCCGCGCCCCTGGCGGCGCCCGAGCTGGCGGCCGAGATTGAGCCGCCCATGATCGGTCCGGAGGGCTCCAAAGTGCGCCTGCCGGTCGGTGTATTTGTGAAGTCAACGGAGGATGTCGCCCGGGAGCGGGAGGCGGTCGCCGCCGCCAAACTGGCGGCCAACCCGCCGCCTTCGGTCGTCCTGCCCCCCGCGCCGGTCGCGGCAGCGCCCCGGGCCGTGGTTCGAGCCCCCGTCGTGCCGCCGCGCCCGGTGGCCGCGACGGCTCCGCCGCTCGCAAAATCGCCCCCGCCAACGCCGTATTCGGCGCCCAAGCCGCTGCCCAAGCTCGCGGAGGCGCCGATCCGCGCGCCGATTTCGCCGCCGGCCACGGTCGCCCGCGCTCCGCAGCCGACCCGGCCGGTCGAGGCCGTTCCCGAGCCCGGTCCGGCGTTCCGCCCGGCACCGAGTCCGAGCCCCCTCCCCGCGCCCGCGTTGCCCAAGGCCCATTCAACGCCGCCGCCGCTGCCCGGTGCGGCGCCCAAGCCGCTGCCCCGCACGCCCACGGCGCCGGCGCAGCCGCCGAGTCCGGCCTCGACCACCACCATCCAAGGCGACGTCAAGATCATCCATTTCAAGCCGCCGGTGATTGTGCGCGACTTTGCGACCGCGCTGGGACTGCGGCCGTTTCAGCTCATTTCCGAGCTCATGCAGATGGGGATTTTCGCGTCGATCACCCAATCGCTCGAGGAGGCGGTGGCCGCGAAGGTCGCCGAAAAGCACGGATTCCTCCTGGAGGTGAAGCATCGCGGCGACGTCGCCCAGCAGCAGCAGGCCCAAAAGGATAAGGAAAAAAAGCCGCAGGCCGACGACGCCGTCAACCTCGTCAGCCGGCCCCCGGTCGTGTGCATTCTCGGCCACGTCGACCACGGCAAAACCTCGTTGCTCGACGCGATCCGCAAGGCGCATGTCGCCGACGGGGAAGCCGGCGGGATCACCCAGCACATCGGCGCCTACCAAATCGAGTTCAACCGGCGCAAGATCACCTTCCTCGACACGCCCGGTCACGCGGCGTTCAACAAGATGCGCGCGCGCGGCGCCTCGGTCACGGATATCGCGGTCCTCGTGGTGGCGGCCGACGACGGATTCATGCCGCAGACCGACGAGGCCTTGCAGCATGCGCGCAATGCCAAGGTCGCGCTGATCGTGGCCGTCAACAAGATGGACGTGAAGGGCGCCAATTTGGATCAGGTGAAGGCCCAGATGCAGCAGCGCGGCATCGCCCCGGAAGATTGGGGCGGGGAGACCATCACGGTGCCGGTTTCCGCGGTCAAGGGCACGGGGATCAACGAACTGCTCGATATGATCCTCCTGCAGGCCGACGTGTTGGAGCTCAAGGCCAATCCCAAGGCCGATCCGGCCGGCATCATCATCGAATCCCAGGTCGACGTGGGCCGGGGCCCCCTGGCGACAATGATCATACAGCGCGGCACGCTGCGCTCGGGCGACGCGCTGGTCTGCGGGCCGCATTGGGCCAAGGTCCGCGCCATGTTCGACGACACCGGCGCCAGCCTCAAGGAAGCGCCGCCCGCCACTCCCGTCCGCGTGATCGGCTGGTCGGGCACGCCGGACAGCGGCGCGGCCGTCCATTCGGCGAAGAATGCCCGGGAAGCCGAAAATCTCGCCGAAGAGGAGCAGCAGAAGCAGCGCCAAACCGCCGGGGTGTTCACCCCGAAGGGCGTCTCGGTCGAACAGCTCTTCGCCAACATTGCGGCCACCCAGCAGCGCAGCCTGAAGCTGATCATCAAGGCCGATGTCTTCGGTTCGGCCGAGGCGGTGCGCCAGATCCTCGAGGCGATCAAGAGCACGAAGGTTCAGCTGGAGATCGTTTCCGCGGAGGTCGGCCTGGTCACCAAGAACGACGTCCTCATGGCCGGCGCGTCCGGCGCCGTCATCGCCGGATTCAACACCAAGCTGGAGAACGGCGTCACGCCGCTCGCCAAGCATCATGGCGTGCGGATTGAAACCTTTGAGATCATCTACGAACTCGGCGACCGGGTCCGGGAGATGATGGCCGACCTGCTCGAACCGGATTTGAAGGAGGTCAAGCTCGGTGCGGCCGAGGTGCGGGCGGTGTTCCCGCTCGCCAAGGGCTTTGTCGCCGGCTGCCTCGTCACCGAGGGCCGGATCAA